>JBGSPC010000261.1:0-39277 GCA_041738805.1 Terrimicrobiaceae bacterium
GTCTCTTGCTTGAGTTGATACGCCCGCGCAATGGCTCCCTTCATTCCTTCGGCGGCAGGAGTCAACACAAGTTCCGCTCCCAACAATGCAAGCAGAGTCCTTCGTTCCACACTCATGCTTTCCGGCATGGTCAAAATGAGCCGATAGCCTTTCGCCGCCGCCACAAAGGCGAGGGCAATGCCCGTGTTGCCGGAGGTTGGCTCGATGATTGTGGTGCCGGGAACCAGTTTCCCCACCGCTTCAGCCGCAGCAATCATTGCCGACCCGATCCGGTCTTTCACACTGCCAAGTGGATTATTGAACTCGCCCTTGATAGCGATGGTCGCAGGCACGGAGGCTGCGATGCGGTTGAGTTCAATCAGCGGGGTCCGGCCAACGGATTCTGTGACGTTTTTGTGGTAGGACATGGTGATGAAGTTTTAAGTTTTAAGAATTAAGTTTTAAGTATCTGAGCTTAGTTCCCGGGCTTGTAGATTTGATCGAACGTGCCGCCATCCATGAAGTGGGTGTCGGTGGCTTTCGTCCAGCCCCCGAAGATTTCATCAATTGTGAAGAGGCGTAGGTTCGGATACTGAGCCGCATTTTTGGCGAGGATTTCGGGATTGCTCGGGCGGAAGAAATGTCTGGCGGCAATCTCCTGACCCTCGGGCGAATAGAGGAACTCCAGGTACGCTTGAGCGGCATCGCGGGTCTTTCGTTTGTCCACGACCTTATCGACGATGGCGACTGTCGGTTCTGCAAGAATGCTGACCGACGGGACGACAATCTCGAAGTCATCTCCGCGCAGCTTTTTGATAAGCAGGAGTTCGTTTTCCCAGTTAATGAGCACATCTCCGATGCCACGCTCCGTGAAGGTTGTGGTGGATCCCCGGGCTCCGGAATCCAGCACCGGCACATTTTTGAAGAGCGCGGTGACAAACTCTTTCGCTTTTTCCTGACTTCCATATTTTTCCAAGGCGTAGCCCCATGCCGCCAGATAGTTCCAGCGGGCAGCCCCTGAGGTTTTGGGATTGGGAGTGATGACCGCAACGCCGGGTTTCACGAGATCGTCCCAATCCTTGATGCCCTTGGGGTTTCCCTTTCGCACGAGAAACGCCAGCGTGGACTGATAGGGGGCACTGTTCGCAGGAAGACGCTTTTGCCAGTCTGCCGGAACGAGTTCCCCGTTTTTATGGAGGGCGTCAATATCCGCGGCCAGAGCCAGCGTCACCACATCGGCCTCGAGGCCATCAATCACCGAGCGTGCCTGCTTGCTGGAGCCGCCATGGGATTGATTGATGGTGATGTCCTGCCCGGATTTTTCTTTCCAATGTTTGGCGAAGGCCGCATTGAATTCCGCGTAAAACTCCCGCGTGGGATCGTAAGAGACATTGAGCAGCTCGACGGCATGGGCGCCTGTGAGTGAGATTGCCACAAGGGCGGCAGTGAGGATTTTATTCATAAGGATTTTGTGTCGTTTATTGATGATTTTCGAAGTGGACGTGCGGGCCCATCAAAAGTTGGCTCCCAATTGAAGGCCCAGAATCGTGTCGTTCGCCACGAGTCCCCTCCCCCCGGGACGGATGATGTATTGCAGCGTGGGCTGCACATAAGCCCAGCGATTGAGTTGCAGCCGGTAGTCAAATTCGAGAACGGCTTGGTAACTGCGTGGTGTGTCTCCCCGTTGCTCATCCCGCTGCGCCGCGTCGAAACTGTAGGAACCATAAGCGAAAGCCACGCCGGTCTGATCAGCATCCCGACCGGGAATCAGCCCTTTGTAAACGAGACCGGTCAAAACATAGAAGGGCAACGTATTGTTAGCCGGGGGCGCAAAATTGATGGTGCTGAAAAAATACAGACCCTGTGGATTCAGCTTTGCTGGCTGGATCGGGTTCTTGGATTTTCCATCAGAGGGTCCCTTGGCTAGTGGGGCCGCCAGCTCCTGCGTTGCCTCACGGAAGAGTTGTTGATCCGCCTGCCAGCAGAACTGCAAATTGCCATCGTAGGGAACGCCATCAAATCCCGTGTTTTCCACACCCCAATAAATGAGCCCCGCTGCGTATTTGCCTGGCAGTCTGGACGGACCGATCCTGGGCGTCACGCCCACCTCCGAAATGCTGTAAATTCCATTCAATGACGGATCCTTGGCATATCCCGCAAAGGACAGTCCATGATTCAAAGGATCCGTGCCGAAGGGATATCCCAAATACAACCCGGTCTGAGCATAAAGCCAGTTCGTGGGTTGCAATTTGAGATATCCGCCCCATGTCGAAAACGACCCGCCCCATGGCAGGTTGGGATTAATACCCTTTGCCGTCCGGATGGTTTGATTCACGAACAGCTTGGATTCCGGCTGAACCAAAAACAAATCTGTGGGCACCTGCCAGCCACCCGAGATTGTTAGAAAGTTTTTGATACCGAATACTTCTGGAGTCACATAGGTCGCATACGCTTTGCGGAACCGCCACCCAGCACCACCTGTAAACGCACTCGGACGGAACGTGCTATCTGTGCCGGAATACTTGTTAATACTATACGTCGCCTCGCGCCAACGCACATTGCCGGTCAGGCTCAGTCCCTCCAGCGCATCGGCTTGGACCAGTTTTGCCACGTCGACGTTCGCATCAAAATTCAGCTCCTGATCAAAACCGCCCCGCTGCTCCAACCCGCCATCCACAATGGCCAGAAAGTTTGCCCGCCAGTTGACCTTCAACTCAAGGCCACGGTCCTCGAGAGTGTTCCTCAGTCCAAACCAGTTCCCGCTGGCATAGTCCCCGTCCCACCATTCGGTGAGAAAGGATTTGTCGGATGTGATTTCGGCGTTGCCAGGGGTGAAGGGAGTTGCCGCCAAAAGGAGCAGTCCCACATAGGAAGATTTCAGAGATTTCATGATGCTGTTTTTTTGTGAAATCCCGCTCTCCGCTTGTGCAGTTGATGGGACAATGGATTTAAGAAGTTCTCCAAAGGTTTGGTCGGGAAAATTTTTGTTAGGCGCCTTTTTGGGTTTCGAATCGCTGCCGACGCGTTTGACGGATCTCGGTCACCCGGCCGTCATGAACAACAATTTCCACCACGCCAAATTTCAGAGCCCCCAGCGCTTTTAAAATTTCTTCAAGGATTTCGGGGGCAATGCCCCTCAGGTCGCCTGCTTGACTCATCGGACTTCCTTCCGGCCAGTTGCGGAGTCATGGGAATAGAATGCCTCCCGTGGCGACAAGAGCTCGAAGTGATGTGATGAGGTTGGCATGTTTTGAACTCTGTATATGTTTATAGAAACAGTAAACAATAAAATTCTCGTGCCAACAAAAAAATTCATCGCTTACGAAAAACAATGAACGGGGAAGAAATTCATATCCCACCTGCAAAACATCCGCGAAAATGGCAGGCCGATCAGGCCTTCAAGCTGCTCCGCTACTAAAATGATTCAATGATGACTGTTTCGATCAGATTTGAAAGTCCACGTTCCCATCACCGGTGTTTGGGATAGAAAATGGAATCGGCAGTCCGTTGCGCCGGAGTTTTCGAATGGTGATCTCAACGACTTGATTGAGGGTGTACTTGTCCAGAATGCCTGCGATCGAATTTCTGACATCCATCATGAGCATGCGAAGACCGCAGTGCTCCTCATCCGGGCAGGAACATTTTTCGTAGCTGGTCTGGCTGACGCACCCAATGGGGGCCAGCGGACCATCGATGAGGCGGACGATCTGACCTACAGTGATGGTGTCAGCGGGCTTGGCCAGAAAGTAGCCACCATGTTTTCCACGTTTCGCATCAACCAGTCCCGCCTCCCGGAGTTGCATAAAGATTTGTTCCAGAAAAGCTGTGGGGATATTTTCTTTTTCGATGATTTCCACGAGGCGAATCATGGGACGACCGGCCTCCTGGGCCAGTGCCAGATCGATCAACCCCCGGAGAGCGTATTCACCACGCTTGGATAATTTCATTCATTATCCATAGCGTTAACATTTCATCCGCCCCAAACAATTTCCTGGTTTTTTCTCAGAATTTTCTTCGGGGAATGCACGCGCGAGATGGAACATGACTCACGAGTTGCCCATGAAATGCGTTAATGACTCATCAACAAACTCCCGAAAAGGATCGGAACGATGAATTGCTCCATGACCTGTGGTGGCGGAGGAAAGCGCAAATCCGTGGTTCCACAAAGACGGCGCGAGAGATCCACCGGGTCCCCCACACTCACTTCGGCCGGGTCAACCTGATACGACCAAACATTAAAACTCGTGAGCGTGGCCGCTCCATAGATCGTGGTGAAGGCGCAGTTGCCGGCATCGTAGCCCGCGCTGATTCGCACGCGGCCAATGCGGGGTTCGGGAAAGCGGGCATCGAAGATTTGCCAGCGTCCCCCCATGTAAACCTCAAAATACGCATGGAAGTCCATCGGTGTGCCAGGATCCTCACATCCCACATCGGCGACGTATCCGCTCACATAACGGGCGGGAAGATTGAAGGTCCGGCAGAGAGCCACGCCACAATGCGCCAGATCCCTGCAAACTCCATATCCCCGATTGATGATATCAGAGGCTGAAAGAAGCGGGCTTCCTGAGCCGGTCCGGTATTCAATGTTTTGATGGATCCAGTCCCGGATCCCGCGAACCCGTTCCAAGCCCTGAGAGAGATGGCCGAATTTGCTCCAGGCAAAATCCAAGAGCTTGTCTGAATCACAATAACGGGAAGGCATCGTGTAGCGGAGCAATTCGGCAGGCAGTTGATCAGGAGGGATCGCCTCATCGGCGTGAGCAAAATCCTCACGGGCACTGGGAACTGAAACCAGACCGTCGTAACGGAGGATGTTTTCTCCGGCTTGCAGGACCGTCCGCAAAATCACGTTTCCATGATCATCATCCGCTTCGGTGGCTACAAGGCCGGGGTCGAGCAGAACACTTTCGGCTCGAATGGCTTGTTGGTTGTCATGACGCGGTTTGAACGTCACAAGGGCCGATGTTGGTTCATGACAGGTATATCGCAGCTCACAGCCGACGCGGATCACGAGGTCAAGTGCGGGAACAGCCAGCTCAGAATTGGAATGCATATTGGGTTGTATTATCTCCGTGGTTTCGGTGATTATCGCATCTGCGCTGCTTGGTGACCGTATCCTGAGTTGACGTGATCAAACACACGCCCCGGCGTTATCCGGTCATCTGATGAACCTTACTCCCCTGCCCTGCGCTCATGACCTGCCGGAGGTGCTGGATTTTCTTAAGCGTCTGGTGTCAGTGAACAGCTTCACCGGAAATGTGTCGGGAGTGAAGGCCCTTTCGGATCTGATCACCTCACAATTTGCGCCAATGGGATTTTCCGAAACCCGGGTTCCAACCGCCCGCAAAGAATTCGGAGATCACCTGTTTTTAAACACAAAACCGCAGGAGCATTTGCCAACGATTGCGCTGATTTCGCATCTCGACACAGTGTATCCTGCCGAGGAGGAGCGGCTGAATGATTTCACGTGGAGGCAGGAAGGCCATCGAATCCATGGTCCGGGTACGAATGACATCAAAGGGGGCACGGCCTTGGTGTGGATGATGCTTCATGCCATGAACCGGGAGTGGCCGGAGGTATTTGCTTCTGCCAATTGGGTGGTTGCCCACAATGCCTGCGAGGAGGTGGACTCCGTGGATTTTGGAGATGCCTGCAAAGACCTTCTTCCAAAGGGACGGACAGCCTGCCTGCTCTTTGAAGCGGATGGAGGCTCTCCGGATGCATTTCGAGTGGTTCGTCAGCGCAAAGGCCGTGGCACCTTCCACATCCACACGGTGGGTCGGGGGGGCCATGCCGGCGCGCAACATCAGCGGGGAGCAAATGCCATCTCGGAACTCGCACTCCTTGTCGGGAAATTGCATGCCCTCACGGACTACAATGCTGGTCTGACGGTGAACATTGGAAGCATCCATGGCGGCACCGTCGATAACCGGGTTCCGCATGAGGCGTCACTGTCACTGGAGATGCGTGCGTGGACGCTCCCCGCCTATCAGGCGGCCGAATCGGCGATTTTATCTCTCGGCGGCGAAGGATCGATCCGGAGTGCAGACGGTTTTGCTTGCTCTTCCCGCGTTGAGAAAGTCCAAGCCACACCGCCATGGCCGGAGAATCCGCAGACCCAGGCGCTTGTTGAGGTTTGGCAATCCGCAGGAGAGGCCCTGTCCATTCCCGTTGAACCACAAGAGCGGGGCGGGCTTAGCGACGGGAATGTGCTCTGGTCACTCTTTCCGACCCTTGATGGGCTTGGTCCCTGCGGGGACTTTTCTCATTGCTCGGAACGGGATGCGGATGGGTCCAAGGAACAGGAATGGGTTGATGCCAGTTCTTTTGAGCGAAAGTGCCAACTCAACGCATCAGCAATCGCTGAGCTCATTCAGAATCCCGCGCTTTGGATGACAACTGACAGTTAATCCCGAACTCATCACCTCAGGCCCCGGGAACAGGAGCATTGGAAAAGGTCAGTGTTTCCATCTCTGCAAACACGGAGCCGATGAAGATATCCACCTCCGCCCGCAAAGGGAAACGGTGGGCATCATCGGAAATCCAGACAGAGCCCTTGCGGAATTTGCCGTGCTCCTGAAGACGCGGGGGTTCATTTTTTTTGAGTTCGATGCGTTGGATTTGAAAATCCATACGAATGGCCGGGCGCTGTTCGTTCTTGATGGTGACTTTCTCGCGTTTCCCGACCACCGCTTGAAACAAGAATGGAGAGTCCCCCGGGAATGTAATGACGGATAATTTGTCTCCCGTCCTGAGCGGCTGGCTGCGAAGGAAAAACATGGCGGAAACAATATCCCGGACCGGTTCGATGGGAAAATGTTTCCACTTGGAGGGTCCCCCATCGGGAGTGCGCTGACGCAACCGCCAGAGGCCGTCCTTTTTGAACACGGCTTCCGTGGTCAACCGCCTGTTGCTGTATTGTTCAACCTGGCTGAAACGCAGCGGTTTGAGTCCCCTCACCTCAAATGCTCCCTCGTGAGTCGCCTCCAATCTCCAGAGCCCCCTGGCCAGGCCTGCGGTTCCGCCTTTCACAAAAACCTTCGCAACGCCCCCTTCGATGTCCAGTCGGGCCTCGGCGTTTGCCGCCTCGACCCCGGACCAACCAAAACGAAAGGTGGCATAAAAGGGAGGGATCATAGGAAATGATCCCACACGTTCCGGCGAGAGCTGCTCAAGCCAACGGGGCGGTTTTTGACCTGACGCTGTTGCGGGAGCAAGAACAGCACAAACCAGCCCTGCGATGCCCAGCCAGCGAGAGCCGCACGCAAGGATCCGGTGACTCACCCTTTTGGTACCAAGTCAGTGATGGCACTCAAAGGAAGCCATCCGCTCTTTCCATCATCCAGTTTTGCGTAAACCCATTCTCCACTTGTCCGTTTGACACGTAATGGCAAAGCAGCGGGGAGTTTTGCAACAAGAGGAGACCGTTCTGCGGGAGCACTCAACAAAGAAGCTCCGTCAGTCGCTACCACCACCGCACCATCCCTCCACTGAAACCGGGGATCCGCAATATATGCCAGAGTGAAAATCGCGGCGCCAGTCAGCGCCACTAACAAACCGGCAAGCAAGGCCAGCCGGTTTCCAAAACTCCGGTAGGCTGAGAAAAGCCAAACAAAGGCTCCCAGCCAGAACAAAACAAAGCCAAGCACAAGGAGAGGATACAAAGGGACCCGCTCGATGAGTTGATCCTTCCAACCTGGAGGAATCAGCGGAATGCCCTTGGAGCGCTCGATATCCGAGAGAGAAATCCTTGCATCAACAAGCCGTGGATCCAGCATCAGGGCACGGCGAAGATTAAGTGCCGCAGGCCCCGCCTCGCCCTGCTTCTTGAGGGCTTGACCAAGATTGTAGTAGAGACCCGCACTCTTGGGTCCTGAGGCCAGAGCCGTTTCAAACTCTCTTGCCGCCTTTGTGAAATCACCGGCCTCATAAGCTGAAATCGCGTCGGAGACGGGCTCAGCCAAAGCGCAGGAGGCTAAAAGAGCAAAGCTAAGAAGCAAAAAATTAATGCTTGGTCGAAATAATTTCATGGAGCGTCTTCAGGTAGGAGGCTTTGTCTTCCGAAGTGATTGGAAGGACCCGGTGAGTCGAGTATCTGGCTTCCTCATGTTTGGCAAAGAGGCGGTCCAGATTTGCGGATTGCTTCTCCGATAGTCCGGAACCGGCAAGGGATTTTCCTGGAAATATTCCGGCCAGTAGCACGGTGGCACCATCCAGAAAATCGCTGTCAGAAATTGCCGGGTCTTCCAATTTTTTCAGAGCATCTCGACGCCCTTTAATCATCCGGGATCTTGCGGCCGCCGGGGAGGCGGCATAGTTCCTGGCGAAAAGCACGGCCAAACCAATGGTCCAGATGGCTGCCAACGAAATGCCAACCGTGACAAAGACCGGAGCCCACCCAAGAGGCTGAAAATCCGCGGGAGCATAATCCCGGGAGAGATCATTTCCCTGGGGAGCGGCCTGCTGATCCGGCGGGGGCTGTTGGGCCTGGGCGGTGGTGGTATCAGGTTGGGGAGCTGCAGCCCCGGCTGCCTGGATGGGTACGGGGGGGCCTTCGATGGTCACGTATTGTTCTTTGGCGGGATCAAAATAGCTGAACTGCACGGGCGGTGTTGCCTTTTGGTCCTGTTTCGCCACCAACGTGAATTCGTAGGTTTTTGTGCCATTGAATCCCACAGGGTCCGTGGGACTTGGTTCAAACTTTTCGGAAGGCTCGTAGACCTTCCAGCCCTCCTCATTGGCAATCACTGGAGGCCCCATGGCCTCAAAATTCCCTCGCCCTGAAACCACCACCTGAAGGGTGATGGGTTCGCCGGGCTCGGCTTTGGCGGGTGTCGCAGAGGCCTCGATTTTGAATTCTCCCACGGCCCCTGCAAAGTCATCCGGCCGGCCCTCCCGGGGGAGAGGTTTCACATCCAGGGTGGCGGGCTCCGTGGAGATCTCGATCTCTCGAATATCGGTCATTCCAAAATTCCTTAACATCCCACCCAAAAAATCATCGGATGTCGGTGCCTGGACAGGGACCTGAACCCGTGCGGCGACAGTTGCCGGCGGGATTTCCAGGATGCCCGCCTTGGCGGCCGTGATGGCAGTGCGGAAAACTAGGCAGGAGTATTCGAACCCGCCCACATCGCGACTCACCTCGCTGGGCCGGGTTGTGCGCAGCACGGTGAAACCTTCTCCGGAAAAATTGGGGCGATCGCTGAATTGGGACGGGAAGTTGGCATCAATGCTGAAACGCAAATCCACAGGCACGACCTCTCCGACAAAGGCGGATTCTTTCGGGATGACCATTTCGCCGAAATATGACTTCTCAGGGTTTCCTGATCGCGGGGTGGATGGTTGCGTGGGTTGAGGAGGCTGCGTATTGACGGGAGGTGCCCCCCTTTGCGGAACGGGAATGGCGGGCAAGACCGGCACACGGCCACCCGCGGCAGGGGTCACCCGCAACACCGACTCCGCCGTTTTGTAAACCTTGCCATCCAAACGCACACGCAGCGAAGGAATCGTGAATTCCCCTGTTCGGGTGGGCACGAGGATCACGGTCTTGACCGTGGCGACTTCCATTCCAAATTTTGGAAGCGCCATTTGCATTTGGAATTGCTCCTGGGTGCCGGCAACCTGCAACCCGTCCACCTCAACCTGATCCAGCAGTTGCCCTTGGCTTTTGCCTTTGGTGGTCACCCGAAGCTCGACCGCCTGACCGACTTGGACAGAGCCCGCCGAAAGCTCGGATTCGACACTTTGTGCCAGGGCCGAAGCGGGCCGGCCGGCGAGTGTCAAGACCCCGAGGACGGCTGCCACGATGTGGCACTTTGATAAAAAGGGAATCATGTGAGCTTTCATTGTCACCAATCCTTGAGCGTTTCTTCCTGCATCGATGGTCTCATTAATGGCACGCGATCCTCATCTCTGCGAAGAGAATTCAACAAGGCCCTGGCTTGAGCCTCGCTCATCTGACCATCTTTTTCTGCGGCTTCCTCTGCGGCAGCCATCTGTTCTGCGGCCTTTTCCTCGTCGCCAAGGGACTTGATCTCTCCCTCCTTTTTTTCGCCGGGGGTCGGGGATGGAGCCGCCCCGGGCTCCTGCTTGGTGTCCTGGTTCCCCTGTCCCTGAGACTGGGGTTCCTGTTGTTGATCCCCTGGCTCTTTTTTCTCTTGGTCTTTCTGCTCCTTATCCCCTTGTTCTCCAGGCTTGTCGTTCTTCTCCCCTTGATCCTTTTTCTCCTGATCTTTGCCGGAGTCCTGCTTTTGGTCCTCGTTCTTCTGGTCCTGCTGGTCCTTGTTTTCTTGATCCTGTTTGTTCTCCTGCTGCTGGTCGTCCTTTTTTTCCTGATCTTCTTTTTGCTGGTCGTCTTTCTGTTGGTCGTTTTTCTGATCCTGCTTTTGCTTGTCTTGCTGATCCTTTTGCCCGTCT
Source organism: Terrimicrobiaceae bacterium (assembly GCA_041738805.1). Taxonomy (GTDB): domain Bacteria; phylum Verrucomicrobiota; class Verrucomicrobiia; order Chthoniobacterales; family Terrimicrobiaceae; genus JAJTZA01. Next base: position 10,396 of record JBGSPC010000261.1, read on the forward strand.
TTTTTCTGATCGTCTTTTTGGTCTTGTTGATCCTTTTTCTGTTCTTCCTCCTGCTTTTCGAGATCCTCGAGAAGCTTTTTGACGATGTCGCGGTTTTCTTCGGCCTGCTTGTTATTGGGGTCAGACTTCAGAACCGTTTCGTAGTGACTGATCGCATTTTTCCAGTCCGCTTTTTTCTCCTCACTTTTTTCCGCGCTCTCGCCCCGGCGCACGAGGGAGTTTGCGAGATTGTAGGTGGCGCTGTTCAGAAAGTCAGGTTCTGGCGAGCCAGTGGCGAGGGCTTTGGCAAAAAAGTCCACGGCCTCGGCGTGTTTGTTCAGTTTGTAGGCGGCAGCTCCCGCGTTAAATTGGAGCTTGGCAGAATCCGGGGACTTCCCGAGTCGTGTTTGAAAGTCTCCCAGGGCCTGCTCATAATTTCCTGCTTCGTAAGCTTCTGTGCCGGTCTGCGCCCATGAAGGCACACAGGAAAACATCGCGATTGCTGCGACCAGCGGGGCAAGGTGGGCATTTCTGCGCCGCTCGCCCACAAGCAGCCAAATCACCATCAACCCCATCCCGATTCCCAGCGGCCACTGGTATTTTTCCAGGGGTTGCCTTGACGCCATGGACCCCCGTTCGGTGGTCTCCATGGGAAGGATCCCTTTCTCAAAAATCACAGCGGCCGTGTTGGCCTGAAGCACTTCATAGAATCCGCCGCCAGCTGTGGCAATTTCGGACAAGCGGGATGCGTCGAGGCGGCTCTGAACCGGCTTCCCGGCTTGATCTCTCACAAAATCCTGACGGCCTGAATCATCACGAATCGGAATGAGAGATCCCTCAGCGGAACCGACGCCCACCGTAAAAATGCGGACACCCTCCTCATGAGCCGCACGGGCGGCGGCGATCCCGTCCGCATCCAGTTCCTCACCATCGGTTAACACCACCAAGGCACGGGTCTGCCCTTCCCCTTTGCCAAAGGCTTTCATGGCCAGGCGGATCGCCTCGGCAATATTTGTCCCACCCTTCGGAATAATGTCGGTATCCAGTTCATCAATGGCCGCAAGAGACGCGCTTCGATCAAGGGTCAGCGGGGCTTGAAGGAAGGCGCTGCCCGCAAAAGCAATCACCCCCACCCGGTCTCCTTCCGCAAGACGAAGAAGATCTTTTGCAAACAACTTGGCCCGTGTGAGCCGGTTGGGGGTGACATCGGTTGCCAGCATCGAGCGGGAAGTGTCCACAGCGAGAATGATGTCGCGCCCCTGCTGGATGATTTCCTTTTCAATAAATCCGAATTGCGGGCGGGCCAAAGCAACCACAATTGAGGAGAATGCCGTCAGAACCAAAATCGCACGGAACACGCGCAGATTCTTGCTCACGGCGCCCGCGAGTTGCGAGCGCAAGCGTGGTGCGACCACACGCGAGATGAGGCGTTCGGACCGGTATTGCGCCCAGATCAGCAGGCCACAGAAGACCGGAACCAGCGCGAGTGCGGCAAACCAGGCCGGGGATTGAAAGGTCAGGGAAGTCGTCTCCATAAAGTTTGGGAAAGCGTGATTTCCAGCCCCAGCAGGCCAAGGCCGATACCTAACAGCCAGGGAAAGAGGTCGCGGTATTGGGAAAACTTTTCAACTTCCACCTTGGTTTTTTCAAGTTTGTCGATCGATTCGAAAACCCGTTCCAATGATTTGGTATCTGTGGCACGGAAATATTCGCCATTGGTGATGGAGGCAATCTGGCGCAAGGCCTCCTCTTGAAACTCCATTTGGACGGGACGGTAGGAAGTTCTTCCAAACACATCCTGAACCGGAAAAGGCACCAGGCCATCACTGCCTGCTCCAATCGCATAGACTCGAATGCCCAACGCCTTGGCCGCTTCCGCTGCCGTGAGAGGAGTCACACGCCCGGCGTTGTTGTCACCATCCGTCAGCAAAACAATAATTTTGGTTTTTGCTTCTTTATCTTTGAGGCGGTTACCAGCGGATGCGAGCGCGGACCCGATGGCTGTGCCATCCTCCACCAGTCCAATCTGCAGCCGGTCCAAATTGGAAACCAACCAGTCGTGATCCAGCGTGAGTGGGCTGACCAGGTAGGGACGTCCGGCAAAAGCCACAATGCCAAGGCGATCATTCGGACGGGAACGAATGAACTTTTCGGTGACCAGTTTGACGGTGTCGATCCGGTTCGCCCGGCTGCTGCCAATGGTGAAATCCTCCGCAAGCATCGATCGGGACACATCGAGGACAATCATGATATCAACACCACTGGCCTGGGTTCGCGTCAACGTGCTGCCAAGCTGGGGGCGCGCCATGGCAATGATGAAGCAGGCCAGGGCGAGATGAGAAAGCAACGCGAGAAAGGCGCCTGCGCGGGATTTCCTCCGGCGGCCAAGGGCCGCGAGATTCGCTGTGGAAGAAAAAACCACCGATGGACTGCCTCCCAGACGCCCTTTCAGGACAGCCAGAATGGGCAGGATCAGCAAAAACCAAAGAACCCAGGCATGGGCAAAACCAAACTGTTCGGGGCCGACCTGCGTCATGATATTTTCACTCCCTCTCCCTCGGCATTCACCAGGCGCCCGGCCGTTTCCAAAAGCATTTGCAGTTCGTCAGAGGCCGCGTCTTTCCTCGCAAATTTGATGAGGTCGGCAGCCTCCAGAAAAGCCGCCAGCGAGGCATTTTCATTCGCATCAAAAAGACGGTGATCCCGCAGGCTGGAGAGAAATTCGAGGGAGGTCTGATTCACAGCATCCATTCCAAAGGCATCACGGATGTAGATGCGAAGGACATCGGAGACACGAATTCCAAAATCATAGGCCTCTCCGGGGGACTGGGACAGCGAGGCCAAGGCGGCCAAAGCTTTTTGCTGTGCTGTGAGCTGGGGCGTGCGCCCCCGCATACGGAAAAACCATAGGGCAAGCAAAGCAACGACGACAACGGCCGTGGCGCCCCCGATCATGAGAGGCACAGAATACGAAGGGATGGCAAGGACCCCCGTGATATCGTTGATGGGGGCTGGTGTGGCTTGAGGCATCATGCGGCCAACCTCCTTTCCCGCCTGTCAAAGAAAGCCCGCAGGGCAATGAGGTAATCCTGATTGGTGGCCAGGGTGACGGAGTCAATCCTTCGGGAGGCAAAAAGTTTCTCAACCGATTTGCGCTGCTTCTCCCCGGCCTCGGCAAAGCCCGCCCGCACTTTTTTGCTTCCGGTGTCGATTTCCATCAACTCACCGGTTTCCGCGTCCTCAAAGGTCACCCGGCCAATGTCGGGAAGCGACTCTTCGCCCGGATCGTAAACCGGCATGGCCACCACGTCATGACGACGGCTTGCTGCCGTGAGCGGCTTGGAGAAATCCGGCGCAAGAAAATCGGAAATCATGAAAATGACCGCCCGCCGGTTCAAAACCCGGTTCACATATCGGAGCGCCTCGGACACATCCGTGCCCTTGCCCACCGGCTGGAAATAAAGCATCTCCCGGATCAAACGAAGCGTGTGCTGACGTCCCTTTTTGGGAGGAATAAACAGCTCCACGCGATCGGAAAAAAGGAGAAGGCCGACTTTGTCATTATTATTGATAGCGCTGAAGGCGAGGATGGCCGCCACCTCGGCAGCCATCTCCCGCTTGCTGAGTTCGACACTCCCGTAGGCACCCGAGGCACTCACATCGAGAACAATCATCACCGTCATCTCGCGCTCCTCGGTGAATTTTTTGATGTAGGGCGCATTCATGCGGGCCGTGACATTCCAGTCAATCGAACGAATTTCATCCCCGGGCGAATATTCACGGACTTCCTCAAAATTCATCCCCTGCCCTTTGAACACACTATGGTACTGGCCGGCAAAGGACGAGTTCACCAAACGCCGTGTTTTGAGCTCGAGGCGCCGGATCTTTTTAAGAATTTCCTGTGGGTTTTTAATCATCGTCCAAGGGTGGCGGAGACACCGCCGCATGAGATTTGCTTAGTGCTGGAACGTATCAATGGGGCATCAGGGAACGGGCAACCCGGCAAAAATGCTTTCAACAATGCTTTCACTGGTGATCGATTCCGCTTCGGCTTCATAACTCACGCCGACGCGGTGACGCAGCACGTCCAAACCAATAGTTTTGACGTCTTGCGGGGTCACATAACTGCGTCCGGCAATAAACGCATGGGCCTTGGATGCGAGAGTCAGATAGATGGTCGCACGGGGGCTGGCTCCATAACGGATCAACCCATCGAGTTTGAGTTTGTAAGCTGCGGGATCACGGCTCGCGAACACCACATCGACGATGTAGTCCTTCACCCGGTCATCCACATAAATGGAATTCACCAGGGATCGGGCACGAATGATTTCTTCTGCCGTCACGACAGGTTGAACCTCCAACCTCGGCGAGGAGGTTGCCATGGCATCCAGGATTCCCCGCTCCTCCTCACGCGTCGGATAGCCAACGGTGACCTTCAGCATAAACCGATCGAGCTGGGCTTCCGGGAGTTGATACGTGCCTTCCTGCTCAATCGGATTCTGAGTCGCCAGCACAAGAAACGGATCGGGCAACGGATACGTGGTGTCACCAATGGTGACCTGACGCTCCTGCATCGCTTCCAGCAAGGCACTTTGCACTTTGGCAGGAGCGCGATTGATCTCATCCGCCAGGATCAAATTTGAAAAAATCGGACCCAGTTTGGTTGTGAACTCACCGTCTCTGGGATTGTAAATCAAAGTGCCCACCAGATCGGCAGGAAGCAGGTCCGGTGTGAATTGCAGCCTTTGGAAGCCCGTGTGAATACACCCGGCCAACGTGCGGACAGTTAACGTTTTCGCCAAACCCGGAACACCTTCCAACAACACGTGTCCATTACAAAGCAGCCCGGTTAAAAGCCGGTGAACCAATTTTTTCTGACCAACCACCACTTTACCAACTTCGGAAAGGAGAGGCTCAACCCACTGACGGGCTTCTTTGACTTCGGATTCGATTTGTTTCTCTAGGGTGCTCATAAAGGTGTTTGGAAAATTTACAATGTGATTACAGGTTGTGAGACATGGCTGCCGCGAAGTTGTTCAATTTTTTGATGCGCTGGAGACAACATTTTTTCTGTTCCCGAGGCGCTCGTCATGGAAATCACCGCACGAGCCGGGGTCCCACGTCAAAGGAGTCACCAACTTCCACCGCATCGTATTGAGCACGATCAGGCATCCAGATTTTGTAGGGAACTTTTGTTCCATCAGCTTGGGGAACTTCCACGATAAGAATAAAATCCCCTTCGGAAGTTTTGGCATTCAGGCTGCCATCACTCCCCAGCGTGATTTGTTTTTCTTCTGTGGTCGTTGGGATGAATTCTTTGGAAACCACGGTGCCGCGCATGGTGGCATCACTGATAATCCCCTGGGTGCTCTGGAGAGCAAAAACCAAAAAGCCGATGATGATAATCCCGAGAAGGATAACGCCAACAAGGAGTTTGAGAGGGAGCCGGGGTTTGACAACGCGTGAATCCATACCTTGATTTACCAGCAACCCAACGAAGGAAAAAGCCTGATTTTTGGGCACCGTGGGGCGTGATGAAATCGGGGGGGCTTGAGATTGATGAGGCTATGAAGTCTTTTCATTTCTAGCGGCAATGTTGTCAGCGCATGAAGTGCTTGTTAATCTGCCCCTTGATGTCAAAGGAGAAATTTTCACTGAAGCAACTCTGGGCCGACCTTGGTCCCTACCGCGAGTTGGCTGGTTATCTCCAACCCTACCGGAAAGTCTTGATTCTGGGTTCGCTGTGCGGGTTGGGGTTCGGAGTCGTCAGCGGAGCAATCCCTTTTATCATCAGCTTTGTGGGACAGGTGGTTTTTTCGAGTGGCGGCAATCCTGACAAATCAAAGCTGGGACCCATTGCCAAGCCACTTGAACACATCGCGGTAAACGTGCTTCATCTTGATGAGCTACCCAAGGCCATGATTGTCACTGCGGCCTGCCTGCTGATACCCGCTGTGATGCTCGTCCGCAGCGGATTGGATTTTTTGAACGGCTATTGCAGCGAATGGACGGGGCAAATGGTTCTCATTGATCTCCGCGCGAAATTGATGGATCAGCTCACGGCCCAGTCTCTCGGGTTTTTTAATGAGGCGAAAGCGGGGAATTTGTTTCAGCGTGTGATTAACGAAACCCGGGAGGTCAGGAATGTTCTCACCATTCTCAACACACAAATGATTGCACAACCGGCCACCCTGATCTCCGGGCTGGTTGTGTTGTTTCGATTGGACTGGCGGTTCACCCTCGGGGCTTTGCTGCTGTTGCCCTGTTGCGTGGTTCCAGCCATGTACCTTGCAAAAAAGATCCGCAAAATTGGCCGCAGCGATGATGGGGAAGGTCGGGAGATGATGGTGATTCTCCATGAGATGGTTGGTGGCATCAAAGTGATCAAATCCTTTTCCCGCACACGGCATGAGGTGGAGCGGTTTAACGCCTCCAGCCGCTCGCAGTTCCGGCAGCAGATGCGGGTCAAACTTCTGATGGAGTGCACGTCTCCACTCATTGAGAGTCTGGCAGCCATTGGGATCGCCATGGGGTTGTATTATGTTTATTCCGTGGGCATGGAGGGCAGCACCTTCATCGCGCTGTGTGTGGGCGTTTTTCTTCTTTATCAACCGCTCAAAACGCTCAGCAAAACACACTTGATCCTCACCAGAACCCATAATGTGGTTCGGGGTGTTTTTGAAATGATTCACCTGGAGCCCTCCGTGGCCGATGCGCCCGATGCCAAAAGACTGGAGCATTGTGAGGGCGAAATTGAGTTCCACAATGTCAGCTTCTGTTACCGCGAAGGAATTCCAGCCCTACAAGATTTTGATTTTCGATTCGAGAAAGGGAAATACTACGCCCTGGTTGGTGAAAGCGGAGCCGGGAAAAGCACTTTGCTTTCGATGATTATGAGGTTTTATGATCCGAGCACCGGCAGGATCCGCATTGATGGGCAGGACTTGCGCAGTTTGACTCAGGATTCCCTGCGGGAGCAGATCGGAATCGTCACCCAGGACACCTTTCTTTTTCATGACTCCATCCGGAAAAACATTGCCTATGGGCGACTTGACGCCACCCCTGAAGAAGTGATCCATGCGGCCAAACTCGCCCATGCTCATGATTTTATCGTGAGCCAATTGGATGGCTATGAAACGGTCATCGGAGACAAAGGCTGTATGCTTTCGGGCGGGCAGCAACAACGGCTTTCGATTGCAAGGGCGGTTTTGAAAAATGCTCCGGTTTTGTTGTTGGACGAGGCCACGTCCTCGCTGGATTCCGCGGCGGAAAAGCACATCCAAGCGGCCTTGGAAACACTCACCAAAGGGCGAACCGTGATTGCCATTGCACACCGGCTTTCAACGATCCTTAAGGCTGATTGCATTCTCGTTCTTGAGCGGGGCCAACTGAAAGAAGTCGGCACGCATGAAGAATTGATTCAGCGTTCAGGAATTTACCGGAAGCTCTATGATCTTCAGTTTAATGTCACAGCGTGAGCGGACGCCTCAAGCTCCGTAAAGGCACCTTGCGAACAGAAAAAGCAGAATCCCCAAGCTTCCCAGAAGGCATTGATACTCGCGGTTGTCCAGATAGGTTTGCAAGCTGAAGTGCTGATCCCCCAGCCCCGGAACCCGCCCCTTCCATGGAAGAAAGGAAGGCACTTGCCTGGCATATTTCTCGTAGGGACCATTGAGGAGCACGATGAGTTCCTTTTCTTCCGCTTTGATCTTCGCCGGGTAGATCACTCCCACGGTGACGAGGAAACCAGCCCACAAAAACCCTGAGATCCAGGAAATGGATGTCCCCCACAGAGCCAGGCCGCAACCCATGGCAATAATTGCTGAACCCAAATAAAGAGGGTTACGCACATAAGCATAGGGTCCTCCCACGGCCACGTGCTTTCTTTTGACAAGATAGCCGGCTGCCCAACCCCTCAAGCCGCAGCCAACAAGCACAAAAACAACGATGACAAAAAACAGTCCAAGGTTTTGGGGACGCGCAAATAACAGATAAAGCAGGGCGAACGGATATCCCAGCAGGACACGGCTCCGAATCCCGGCCTTTTGGAGCTTTTGCATCAGAGTTGAGATTGCCGGGTCTTTCATGAGAAATCGCGAGTGGAATGTTTTGTCAGTGGAATCTCGCGGGCTCAACCCAAATATGGATTTTGTTAAATCGGTGGAAGAGGATAGGACTCAACTTATGACGCATGATCAATGGGACTTTCTAGCTGATGCCGTGAATCCGCTGTTGCTGATTGTTTTTTTGGCATGCAGCTATGCGGTGTTTGCAGGACGGATTCGTGAGTCTCTGCCGTTTGTGATTCGTTTCTGGATGGCCGTGTTGATGACGTGGGGCTTTGCACAGCTGGATCGTTGGATTCTCGCACTGCGCGGTCAGGAGGGTTGTCCCAGTGGTCATATGGCATTTTACCTCACGGTGGCCACAGCGTTTGCCTTGCTCAGATGGCAGTCGGCATGGGTCACCGTTCCTGTGGCGGTTTTGTATGGATGGCTGATTGTTTATTTGGATTATCACTCCTGGTGGGATCTTCTCACCTCGCTGATTATTGCCGTTCCAACAACCTTGGTCCTATTTTGGAAAGGACCCCATGCCGAAGGCGGACGATTTCCTTTTTTGACAGGGAGGGACTTCCTGTCGAAATGAAGTCGGCGGGTTCGGCGAACCGCGCCCTACCATTGGGAGGAGGCTTGCGCCACGCGCGAAGCGTTGCGAAAAAGATGGTGGGGATGCCTCGCCGAGGCGTCCGTCACATAAAGCGAGAAGTCAGCAGAGGCAAAGAATAACGCCATACCTGTTGGAACCGAAACACAATCACATCCGTTCCGGACACTCAATCCCCATCAGGCCGAGGCCATGGGCCAGGACGCGGGAGGTGAGTTCGCAAAGGGAGAGGCGGGAGGCACGTTCGCTGCCTTCGGATTTGAGGACGGGACATGCCTCGTAGAAAGCGTGAAACGACTCAGCCAACTCGAAGAGGTAATTGGCCAGAAGATTCGGGCGGAAATCCTCAAGAAGGATGGGCAGAATTTCCGGATACCTCGCCAGTTTCATGCCGAGCGCCCGTTCGGCAGGATGATCGGGAAAGATATCAGCCAAAACCGCCTTCTCGCCGGACTTGCGAAAAATGGAGCGAACCCGGACAAACGCATTTTGCAAATACGGGGCGGTGTTACCGTGAAATGCCATCATTTTGTCCCATGAAAACACATAATCCGTCATCCGGTGCTGGGACAGTTCGGCATACTTGACGGCTCCGATGCCCACGGTCCGTGTGATGGCTTCTCTTTCCTGCTCAGGCATCTCAGGATTTTTTTCGCAGATGATCACCTCAGCCCGTGCGAGGGCCTCTTTCAAAACCTCCGCGAGCCCGACGTTTTCGCCCGAGCGGGTCTTCATGATTTTCCTGTCCTCGCCAAGAATGCTGCCGAAAGGAATATGACGCAAATTCGCGTCGAGGCCCATGCGCCTGGCAATTTCAAAAATCTGTTGAAAATGGAGGGACTGGGGTGCACCAACGATGTACCAGATTTCGTCGGGATTCCAACGCTTGAGACGGTACTCGATAGTGGCAAGATCCGTGGTCGCGTAGAGAAATCCTCCATCGGCCTTCCGAACAATGGCCGGGCGTTCTTCTAGTTCCGCAATATCGCGAAAGAAGACGCAAAGCGCACCATCACTTACCTCTGCCAACCCCAGTTCAACCAATTTATCACAGAGGGGAGCGAGGGCTTCATTGTAAGCGCTCTCCCCGAGGTGTTCATCGAAATGAATGCCAAGAAGGTCGTAAAGTTTTTGGAATTCGTTCCAGGAAAGCTCCACACAGGCCTTCCAAATCGCCAGATTTTCGGGATCATGGGCCTGGAGTTTGACGAGTTCTTCTCTGGCCTCTTTTGCGATCTCAGGGTTGGCGGTCTCCAAGGCATTCACCTCCCGATAAAGACGCACCAACTCGGCAATCGCGTCCCGTGCCAGGGCTTCATCATTCTTCAGGTGTTTCCATCCATAGATGACCTTGCCAAATTGGGTTCCCCAATCCCCGATGTGATTGTCCGTGATGACATGGTGGCCAAGGAACCTCGCGACCCGGGCCAGACAATCGCCGAGGATCGTGCTTCGGATGTGGCCCACATGCATGGGTTTGGCCACATTCGGCGAGCTGAAGTCAATGATGATGGTTTTTTGGGGAGACTCTTCAGCCACAGAGAGCCGGTCATCTTTAAGCATCCCTCCCAAATATTCGCCGAGGGCTCGGCTGGTGATTCGAAAATTCAAAAAGCCGGCACCGGCGATTCCGGGAGCTTCGGAAAGTCCGTCAACCCGGACCGCTTCAGCGATCCTCGCGGCTAATTCCCGCGGGTTTGCCCGCTCTTGTTTGGCCAACGCCATCGCCACATTGGACTGATAATCCCCGAACTTCGCATCAGAGGCCGGAGAGAGTCCGTTCTGGGCAGCGCCCAATCCACACGCTTCCAGCGCAGCTGAAAGCCTCTCGCCCAATTGTTCCCGGAGCGTTTGCATCAGGGCGATCGCCGCTGGAAGACCCCGAGAATATCTGAGGCCGTGTTGGCAGCGGAGAGTTCATCCCTTACCGTGCGGTCATTCAAAAACTTGGCGATGGCCGCAAGGGTTCGCAAATGCGTCTGGAATTGATCCTTGGGAACCACAAAAAGCACAATGAACGAGACCGGCTGCCCATCGAGCGAATCAAATTCGATGCCTCGTTTTGAACGCCCGAATCCCGCCACAACCTCTTGGACTTTGTCGGATGAGGCATGAGGAATGGCGATCCCGAGACCGATCCCGGTGCTCATCGTCTGCTCGCGTTGCCTGATGGCTTCCAGAACAGATTCGGAATCCCCGGGCAGGATGCGACCGGAACGGACGAGAAGATCGACGATCTCCGAGATCGCCTCCCACCGCACTTCTGCTTTCAAGTCCGGCAGGATTTGATCCTCCGAGAGAAGGTTTGCCAATGTCATCGTTCTAAACGGCGTATGTTAGCGTCCACCGGTTTTGCATCAAGTGTTGATTTTGGGCCGGACAGATCGATCACGGCCTGAGGAATCAGAAGTGGGATCCCTGCGTGAACGGGATAAAGGTGCTTTCCATCCAGGCTGATCACCGCTTGGTCAAAAGTTTTGCCGCTGACCTGCTCCGAGATCCTTTTCTCTGCATCCGAGGCCATGCGAAGGGAAGTCGATGAGATCGGGCAGCGCAAAAGATTCAAAATGGTATCAGGGATGCTTTCCACGGGGCCCTGCTTAATATTTGGGGATCGACGGGTCCACACGCTCGGACCAGGCGGCAATGCCTCCCTCCAAATTGTGGAGCTTCCCAAAGCCGGCTTTCTGAAGTTGCCGGACGGCCTTTGCACTTCGAGGGCCGATTTTGCAATAGAGCACCATCTCATCGGCGCTATCCAATTCGCTCATACGGGATGGCAGCTCGCTTAGAGGAATGAGCTTTGCTCCGGGAAGCCGTGCAATGTCCCACTCGAATGTTTCCCGCACATCAAGGAGGATAAATGCGTCTCCGCGATCAATTTTGGACTTGAGATCCTCAACAGAAATTTCAGGAATGGGCGGCTCAGCTTCTTCCGCGGCTTTCGCTTGCGGGATGCCACAGAACTCGTCGTAATCAATCAATTCGGTGATTGTAGGGTTTTCCGAGCAGACCGGACACTTGGGATCCTTACGCACTTTGAATTCGCGGAACTTCATCGCAAGGGCATCAAAATGAATCAGACGCCCAATGAGCGGCTCACCGATTCCCACAATCAATTTGACGGCCTCAATCGCTTGCATGACGCCAATGACACCTGGAAGCACTCCCAGAACCCCGCCTTCGGCGCAACTGGGCACCATGCCTGGCGGTGGTGGTTCGGGATACAGACACCGGTAGCAGGGGCCACCCAAATGCGGAGCAAAAACGGTGCACTGTCCTTCAAACCGGAAAATCGAACCATAAATATTGGGCTTCTTCAGAAAAACGGCCACATCATTGGAAAGGTAACGGGTCGGAAAATTGTCGGTTCCGTCAATGATGATATCATACGGTTCAGCGATGGTCCGTGCGTTGTCGCTTTGGAACATCGCATCGTGAAGAACAACCTGCACATTGGGGTTGATGTCTTTGATTTTGTCGCGAGCACTATTGAGCTTTTTCCTGCCAACGTCCTTTGTGCCATGCAGGATTTGTCTTTGAAGATTCGAATAATCGACCACATCAAAATCAACCAACCCGATCGTGCCGACGCCGGCCGCCGCAAGGTAGAGCGCAATGGGTGAACCCAGGCCCCCGGTTCCAATACAAAGCACTTTTGCGGCTTTGAGTTTTCGCTGACCATCGAGGGTCACCTCGGGCATGATGAGGTGCCGGGAATATCTGGCGATTTCATCGTTACTGAAATCGATCGATTCCACGCGATGATCTTCGAGAATACTTTTCATGAAATTTTTGTGGGATGAAAGCTTAGGCTTCGTGAGAGTGGGATGCAACCCCTTGGTGTGACGGGGCTAATAACCGCAATGCTCCCGGTTCGCTGTTCTACCACGCGGAATGGACCGGAATCACTGTGACCGGGAAGCGTCCTGCCCCGGACGTGCGATTGCAATTTGTTAAACCCCTTACTTGGCGAGCGCGACAGGCTCAGGCGGAGTGAGCGCCTTGGCCAAGGAGACCAAACCGCGATACTTTTTGCCGGTTTTTTTGACCATACCCCGCGAGACAAGGTTTTGCAGTTTCTCGTAAGCCCGAAGACGAAGCATTTCTTCGCCGCCGCTGGCCGCGTTGCGAGCTTTCAATCGTTCGTGAACCACATCAAATAGTTGTTTGAATTCGAAGGAGGCCCCTTTTTTGGAAAGAGCGGCCACCAATTCCTCGGTTACAAGATCAGGAAGACGACGTGAGAAAGCACTTTTTCTTTGCATAAGCATGAAATTTAAATGTAATCCAGAAAACTCGCTTTGTCACGTTGTATTTCAGGCACATCCAGCTTGAGAGCCTGATAACCAGGGATTTAAATCCATTTTCTGACAAACCCCGTGGCGGTCACTCCTCAAACAGGAATTTCATTTGGTGACCCAATGACGTCCGTTCGTTCCTCTTGCACCCTATCATGCTGAGGTTATATGTGCTTGGGCCACTCTGCGGAATTCCAAACACACACTCATGATCGAAGCCGTCCCATCCCCCACAGCCTTTGCAAAAAAAAGCGAAGGAAGCGGCAGGCCCTTTAGTTCATGAACGTCAGAAGTCCCACGCTCTCCGACCGGCTTGACCGTCCTCTGCGGGATCTTCGAATCTCTGTCACCGACCGTTGTAATTTCCGCTGCACCTATTGCATGCCGCGCGATGTTTTTGGACCGGGCTACCAATTTTTGCGGCGGGACGATCTGCTGACTTTTGAGGAGATCACGCGCCTTGCCGGGATCTTCACGGATCTTGGCACTGAGAAAATCCGGATCACAGGTGGCGAACCAACTTTGCGGCGCGGGCTCAATGAATTGCTGGCCAGCATCCGGGCCAAAGCGCCCATGGCAGCACTGACCCTCACCACCAATGGCTCGCGCCTTGAAGAACTGGCACCGGGACTGCTCGCTGCCGGCCTGGACAGGGTTTCCGTGAGTTTGGATGCGCTCGATGAACCCACATTTCAAAAGATGAATGACGCATTTTTTCCAGCAGAAGCTGTGGTGCGGGGAATTGAAGCGGCTGTTGCCGCGGGGTTTTCTCCCGTAAAAATCAATGCGGTCATCCGCCGTGGGGTTAATGAGCATGCAATTCAGGACCTGGCGGAACGATTTGCCGGGCCAAATCATATCGTTCGATTTGTCGAGTACATGGACGTTGGAAACTCCAACAATTGGCGATTGGTCGATGTGGTTCCTGCCGCCGAAATGGCATCCCGTCTCGAAGCCGCAGGACTCCCGCTTTCTCCCCTGCCCCCCAATTACGCCGGCGAAGTGGCCAAACGGTATCGAACCGCGGCAGGAGGTGAAATCGGAATCATTTCCAGCGTCACCCAGCCCTTCTGCAAGGATTGCCACCGCGCACGTCTCAGCTCGGATGGACGCCTTTTTACCTGTCTCTTCGCCGCAGAGGGAGTGGACCTTCGGATGCCATTGAGATCAGGAGCCACCGATGAGGAGATTGGTGACCTGGTTAAGTCGGTGTGGTCACAGCGTGAGGACCGGTATTCAGAAATCCGCAGCTCGGCCAACCAACAATCGCCCAAAGTCGAGATGAGCCTGATCGGCGGTTAATCCAATGGTCTCAATTTTCGGAGATGCGCCTCTGAATTAATTCACTCCTGCAGATGACGGTGGGCTTCAAGGATCGCTGGCAGAAGCAGGGGAAGACATTCTGAGATGGCCTTCGGGTTGCCGGGCAGATTGACAATGAGTGTGCGACCCCGGGTTCCAGCGGTCGCACGGGAAAGAATTGCTGTGGGGACTTTGGCGAAGCTGGCTGAGCGCATGATTTCGCCGAAGCCCGGCAACTCGCGGTCCAGAACAGCCCGGGTTGCCTCGGGTGTGACATCCCTCGCCGAAGGCCCGGTGCCGCCGGTGGTCAAAACCAGGTCGCACTTTTTGTTGTCAACCACATCCCGAAGGGCTTCCTCGATCTCTTCACGATTGTCTGCCTGCACCAGCCGGATCCATTCTTTGACTGGAATTCCCAACTCCTCCACAAGACGCTCAATCTCCGGTCCACTCAAATCCTCGTAAACCCCGGAGCTTGCCCGGTCGCTCAATGTCAGGCGGGCAATTTTCATTCTTTGATTTTTTCCTCAACCCGGATGGCACCAATGACCATTCGCTTATCCACAGCTTTGCACATATCAAAAATGGTGAGGGCGGCAATTGAAACGGCGGTGAGGGCCTCCATCTCTACGCCCGTCTTGGAAGAAGTGATCACGGTGGCGCGAATCAAAACGCCCCGATCCTGGACCTCAAACCGGATGTCCACCCGCTCAAGCGGCAGTTGATGACACAGAGGGATCAGGCTGTCGGTTTGTTTGGCAGCCTGGATGGCAGCAATGCGCGCCACTGTGAGAACGTCCCCCTTTGGAAGTTCTGCATTTTTCAGGGCCTCGATCGTGGGCGGGGCAAGCTCGATGAACCCTGATGCCACAGCCGTCCGGCGATGAACGGGCTTCTCGCTCACGTCAACCATGCGGGCCGTGCCGTCAGCATCCAAATGAGAAAATTCCAAGGAAGACATCTGATTAGTGTTTCAGAGAGCATTGGGAACGTCGAGCAAGAGGGTTTCCACAAAACCTTCGCATGGGGATTTGGCATTGACCCTCACAAGGGCGTTGGTGGTGGCAAGTGCAAACGTGTTCCCTGACGATGACCACCTTAGCGGGGTCACCAGGATTTGCCCCTCTTGAACAAAGGCCCGGGCAGGCCACCAGGTCTCACGCGGATCGGGAGCAAGGGCTTCGCCACCCTGAGATTTGAACATCACCAGCCCCCAGGATGGCATGCGGCCAAGCATTTTCTCAACCGCGCAGCGAATGGCCACATGCCAACAGACAAAATGCGAAACCGGATTTCCCGGGATCACAAAGGCCGCCTGGTCACCCTTGGTGGCAAAGGTTAACGGTTTTCCAGGGCGAAGATTCACACGGTCAAAATGAATTTGATACCCAAGCCGGCGCAGAGCCTCCGCCCCAAAATCGTAGTCCCCCACACTTGCGCCCCCCGAGATGAGAAGCAAATCCGAGGGCTGATCAGCAAGCACCACAAGGCGATCGAGGTCATCCGGTGCTCTTTGGGAGTGAGCTAAGGTCACATGAAGGCCGGCGATTTGGGCCGCCATCAGGGTCGAGTTGGTGTCACGAATTTGCCCGACCCCGGGCTTCTCCTCAGGTGCCACCAGCTCCGCCCCGGTGGCCAAATGACGAATCACCGGGGCACCGGTCACCTGACATGTGGTCGCTCCGATCTGGGCAAGGACGGAAAGTTCTGCAGGCCCCAGGAGCGTTCCTGCGGCTAAAACCGTTTGACCGATCCTTGCTTCTGAGGCGTGCTCCCGGAGAAATCGTGGCCCACTCATATCGGAAATTATGATCCTGAGTCCGTCCTTTTGAACGTCTTCCTGTTTGACCACCCGGCCTGTCCCCTCCGGCACCACGGCTCCCGTGAAGACCCGCATGGTTTCTCCCGGACCCAACGCCAGGCCTCGGGCGTTGCCAGCGGCCACCTCACCCGTCATTCGAAATTCCCCCGGCCCTTCCCCTGCCCGGATGGCATACCCGTCCATCATGGAGCGGTCACCTGTGGGGTAATCACTATCCGCGCTCACCGCCTCGGCCAGCACACGACCTGCCGCATCTTTGAGTGAAACAGTCACCAGTGCCCGCGGCCGGACATGGTCTGAAATAAGCTGCCTGGCTTCGGATAATGAAATCATTCAGCCACATAGAAACGCTTGTCAGCCGCAAGGCAACACAAGAGTCTGCTATTCCCTGTGACAATCATTATCCTCGCTTTTGCCCAAGCCCGGTCTGTTTTTGGTTTTTCAGAAACCCGTGTGGACTATGCTCCGGATGAGACACCCCGCAATATTGTCCTCCGCTTGTGCCCCAGCGCCCAGCTCAGTTCTTTGCGGGTGGCCATTGACTGCGAATATGTCGATTGGGATTCGCCGGTTGGCGAAGCTAAAGAGCTGGCGATTCTTCCACCCGTTTCAGGCGGCTGACCCCATGGAAACCATCATCACCTTCACCCAAACTCCCATCGTCATACCCCCGCTGAAACTGCCATCCCGCGAGATCGGGGCCAGTGTGGAGTTTGCAGGGATTGTTCGCGCAGGGGAAAATGGTCGCGTCCTCGAAGGTCTGAATTACGAAGCTTATGAACCTATGGCGCTGCGGGTTTTGAGCCGACATCTGCATGAACTGGGCAGCCAACACCCGTGTGCGCAGATTCACTTCATCCATCGCCTCGGTTGGGTGCCCGTGGGAGAGACGTCCTTGTTTGTTCGCGTGTTAAGCGCTCATCGTCAGGAAGCCCTCGCCTTGGTGGATGAGTTGATCACTCGTCTGAAAACCGATGTGCCGATCTGGAAGTCAGGAAATGCTTAACCCTGGTGATCAGGCTCGTGGGGAGGTGATGGGCACGCGGATTCGGATTGATGTCTGTTAGTTCTGGCAAGTCGAACCGCTTTCTCCGGTTCCAACTCGCTTAACGCTAGCCCCTCACCTGTCCGCACTTTGAGAGCAACCAGCAAGCGCCTTCGCAGCCATTGCACAGGGTGAACATAAATCACACGCCAAAGCTTTGAGGGCCATGGAATGGGGAGTCGGGCGGCTGCTTCGGGGCTGATCGTATGATAAAGTTTCAACTTGTTGAAGTGATACAGATCTCCGGCCTGGAGTTGGCGGATCAGCCATCCCAGAGCAGGAGCTTTTTGATATCTTTTACCGGTCCCAATGTGAATTTGGAAATCCACCAGCACGGGACTCCCATCGTCGGACACAATCACATTCTCCCGTTTGTTGAGGTCCATATAAGCCAGGCCTCTTGCGTGCATGTCATGCAATAAGGCTTCGAGTTCATCAAAAAAACCGGGGCCCGGCCTCTCTCCTTTTGCAAGTGGATGGCCGGGGATGTAATGATGCGCAAAGGCATTGGACCACCTGTGCCCGCGGACAAGCACCTCTCCACAAGATTCCGGAATTCCCGTCAAGCCAGCGAGCAAGGTGTAAGCCCTGGTTTCGCGAGCCGCCAACCACCCCATGGGGAATCCGTAAATGGGATGATGACGGTTGAATTTGACAACAATCGCCTCCTGATCAGTTCCATACAAGGCGGTCGCAGCCCAGGAATCGTGTTTAAAGATCTCCGACAGTTTCCACATCCGACCCCCCGCTTCCACTTCGGCAGGTGGTTCGTTCCCACCCAGGGCTCGAAAAATTGAGGGACGCCGACGCAAATCACCGCGCATGGAGGATTGTTCCTTGGAAAACCGGGGATTCACGTGTTTAAGGTTTGAGAAAAACTTACCCCGTTGTCATTCAATATTGCGAGAAGGACATCACACCAGAGTCATAATTTTCAAGAGCTCAGACAGAGAGCCTCGTGGTTGAATCAGCACTCGCGGGCATGAGGCGGGTTGCCCGGTAAATGGCCTCACAAGTTGCCGGGGATGAGAGAGAGATTTCGCCTTTGAGGCCTGTTGCAGCAATGGCATCTCTGATGGCTTCGCGGACCGATATTGCCAACATCAGCGGTGGTTCCCCCACGGCTTTGCTGCCCCGCACGGTTCCATCCTGGGCCGCATCGGGAAGCAAGGTGATGCGCAAGTCCTCAGGCATGTCCCCTATCGTCGGGATGGCGTAAGTGCTCGCACCATGGGACAACAAATGTCCTTTGTCATTCCATACCAGCTCCTCACTGGTCAACCAACCCACGCCCTGAAGAAATCCTCCTTCGATCTGTCCCCGATCAATCTCCGGATTCAAGCTTGAGCCGACATCCTGAAGAATGTCCACGCGGAGGAGTTTTGACTGCCCCGTGAAGAGGTCAATCTCCACTTCCGAGACCGCCGAACCACAGGCAAAATAATAAAAGGGTTTCCCGCGTCCGGCTGCACGATCATAAAAAATCTCCGGCGTCCGGTAATATCCATACGCGGCCAGGGAGACCCTTGCGAGGTAAGCCTCCTTAACAACCTCCACAAACCTGAGGCGGAGGTCTGGATTTTTTTCTGACCATATTTCGCCTTCTTGAAAATGAAGATCCCCATCGCCAAGACGGTTTTTGGCCACCGCTGACAACCGCGACCGCAGCTCCTGACAGGCATTCCGGACGGCGGCCCCATTAAGGTCAGCCCCAGAAGAGGCGGCCGTTGCCGAAGTGTTGGGGATTTTGTCGGTCCGGGTTTGTGTGACACGAATGGCGGATGCCGGAATTCCCAGCTCTGCTGCGGCAATGCCATGAATTTTGGTATGAAGCCCCTGCCCCATTTCCGTTCCTCCATGATTCACTTGCACCGTGCCATCGGTGTAAATGAGAACCAGCGCGCCGGCCTGATTGTAGGGGGTGTAGGTGAAGGAAATTCCAAATTTGACAGGCGTTTGAGCGAGGCCGCGCTTTCTATGCGGGGATGATTGGTTAAACGCTGTGATCGCACCACGCCGGACTTCAAAACCCGCAGATTTTTTGAGCTGCTGCCAAATCGTTTGAATCCTGTTATCGCCGATATCCTGACCATAATGGGTCGAGTTGGTTTCGCCGGAACCATGATACAGATTTCGTTCGCGCACAACCTCCGGTGGCAGACCGCACCGGCGGGCCACACGGTCCATGATCTCCTCAATGACCAACATCCCCTGCGGACCACCAAACCCACGGAAGGCGGTATGGGATGGCAAGTTGGTTTTGCAGACCCTGCCTCGGAATTTCACATTCGGGAGGTAGTAGGCATTATCCAAGTGAAACAGGGCGCGGTCACAGATGGCCGTTGAAAGGTCCAAACTCCAGCCCCCGTTGCTGAACAAATCCACCTCCAACGCCAGGATGCGCCCGACTTCGTCAGCCGCCACTTCAAAGGTCGCGAGGAAAGGATGGCGTTTCCCTGTCATTTGAAAATCCTGATCCCGGTTCAAACGCATGCGGCAGGCGCGACCGGAACGGACAGTGGCCAGGGCCGCCAGAGCCGCCGGGGCCGCCGCTTGGGTTTCTTTGCCCCCGAATCCTCCCCCCATCCTTGGACTATGAACAACAATGCGATTGCGATCCCAGCCAAGCACATGACCAACAATTCCCTGAACTTCGGAAGGATGCTGCGTGGAGGAATGCACGGTGATCATGTCATCTTCGGACCATTCCGCCCAAGCCGCCTGACATTCCAAATAAAAATGATCCTGCCCGCCAAAGGCAAATTCACCTCCAAATCTTAGCGTGCCGGATTCCATCGCAGCTGCAGAGTCTCCGCGCGAGATGCAATTAAACTCCGTGTGGAAACTGCCTTCCCTGATGGCTTGCGCAAGAGAGGTCACGGCAGGAAGCGGCTCATACCCGATTTCCAAACGCTTCGCCGCAGCGCGGCAGGCTTCCGGCGTCTCCCCAACAATGGCGGCCACCGTCTGCCCGACGAACTCAACTTTAGCACCGGCCAGTAACGGCTCATCGGGTTTCACAGCCCCGGTGTCGTTGAGTCCGGGGACATCTTCGGCCATGAGGATGTCGATCACCCCGGGCACCTGACGCGCACTGCCTGGATCCCGGCGCAGGATTTTTGCGTGAGCATGAGGCGAGACCACCGGCCAAACATGAAAGGCCCCCGCGTGCTCGGCATCATCCTCCACATAACGGGCAGACCCATCGACATGTTTCCGGCCGCTGTCATGCCACAACACATCAGGAACTGGCGTGTGGGCCAATTCACAAGGTCTGCTGGTCGCCGGCGGTTCAACCCCCATCAACACAAATGACCTCCACAACTCGGCAGGGAGACTCTGACGGTATTCCTTCGTAGCGCGCACGTCGGTGATAGGAGAATATTCCGACTCAAGAATTTTGGCGGTTTCTTCCATGGCTTCTGAATTCCAGGCCTTGCCCACAAGGTGGGTTGACGCCTTCTCACAAAGAACGGGAGTCGGACCCACCCCTCCAAAGGCCAAATGCGCCATCGAAACAGCACCACTCTCATCGCATTCCACACAAAACGCGGCGGAAACAATGCTGATATCCATTTCCCGCCGTTTGGAAATTTTGAACGATTTCTCAAGTCGGCGAACCCCGGACTTTGCGAAGGGGATCTTGATCGCAAGGAGGATGTCTCCTGGACCAAGAACGGTTTTGCGATAACCTGTGAAAAAGTCTTTCAGAGGAACGACCCGGCGGCCAACTGCCGAGGCAATAACCACTGAGGCCCCGAGCGCCAGCAGCACCGGAGCGGCATCGCCGATCGGTGATGCCGTCACCAAATTTCCTCCCAGGGTCGCGCGGTTGCGGATCGGGCGGGAAGCAAACCACCGCAACATTTCATACAAGCTCGGAAAATCATCACGTACGAGCGTCATCACATCGGTGAGAGGGATCCCCGCCCCAAGGGTCATGCTCTCCCCATCCTGATGGTGCTCCTGAAGCTCGCGGACGCGCTGCAGACCAATCAAATGACGGTGTGGGCGAAATGTCTTTGCCACCGCCACTCCCACTTCCGTGCCACCTGCCACCAAGACCGCGTTGGGGGAATCAGCCATGACTTGCCAAAGCTCTTCAAGAGTTGATGGCTGATGGAAGAAACCGTCATTGCATTCATAGGACTCCCCATTTTTAAAATTCTCAGCAGGTGGGTCAGAAAGCCTTTGCCCGAATTGATCTTGAGATTTTTCAGTCAGGGATGCGGATTGCCATGACCGGATGGCAGCGTCCCGGATGGGTCGGTAGCCGGTGCATCGGCAGAGGTTTCCACAGAGCTGCTCGTTCAAGTCATCCGGCGTGAGAATATCTTCACGGTAATAGCCTTCAAACAATGATGAGATAAATCCTGGCGTGCAGAATCCACATTGCGAGCCGTAGCAAGCGGTCATGGATTGCTGAACCGGATGAGGCCCGCCTTTGGCCATCCCTTCCACGGTCCAGACGTCTTTCCCGGCAAGACTTGGCAACAGCGCGATGCAGCTATTGATGGACCTAAAAACACGCCGTCCCTGCAAATCTGTGTCCACCACGACCACCGTGCAGGCGCCGCAGTCCCCCTCGGCACAGCCCTCCTTCGCGCCAGTCAAGCCACGCGCTCGAAGCCAGACCAACAATGTCGCATCGGCAGTGGCATCACTCACGCTCACCCGCTCACCATTGAGAGAAAACTCAAAACCCTTTTTTTCCACCCCGAACTCATAACCCATGCCCCCTCCCCCGCCAACAAATTCTGCAGGATGGGCGTGGTTGGTATATATGCTTGGTAGGGCGAGTCAGTCCCTTGACCGCCGACTTTTTGCTCTAGGAGTGTGTCATTTTGATCGGCAACATCTGGCCATTTTCCCCACGACACGCTAAAAGCGACGGCATGAGTCCTGTCGATACCGAAAGCCACGAATACAAAAAGCAGTTCATGCATGAAGCAACGCGCCTTGCCATCGAGTCTGTTGAAAAAGGTTGGGGAGGCCCCTTCGGTGCCGTCATCGTCAAGGATGGCAAAATCATCGGGCGAGGCCAAAACCGTGTTCTTCTCACCGGCGTCCCCGTTTATCATGCCGAAGTTACGGCTATCATCGACGCGTGTGAACGCATCAATGCCAAGGCCTTGCTGGGATCCGATCATTATGAGGGGAACCTCAAGTTGATCCCCCGCCCCGAGGGCTCCTCCGACCCTGCACCTGAACGCGCCCAGATGCTGAAAGGCTGTGAAATCTACACAAGCGGGGTTCCCTGCCCGATGTGCATGAGCGCCATTTACTGGGCACGCCTTGACCGGGTTTACTTTGGAACCCGGCTCGATGACGCAAGTCAGATCGGATTCGATGACGAGTTTCAATACATCGATTTCAAACTCCCATGGACCGAACGCAAGGCCATCCAATGCATTCCCGACTTCGAGCGGGACCAAGCGCTCAAGGCCTTCGAGGCCTGGCAAAACAAACCGGATCGCCATCCTTACTGAAACAGTGGGCACTGATGCGCAAAAAGCCTTTCTTCTTTTATCTATTGATGGGGGTAGGATTTGGTCAGGATTGCCTGGGGTGAGAAGCTCATTGTCTCGAAAAAAGAAAATCGCAACAATCCACACGGTTTTTGTCATGGAGCACCTCGCACCGATCATCTCATGAACTCCCCTCAGTTCTTCGCCCTCTTTGTTGTGCTGAGTGGAGTTTTCCTGCCTTATTCATGGTGCCAACCAACTGTGCAGGGAAAAGAAATTTTCGATTCTTTGATTCGGCCACTGGACGAATCGACCCCTTCGTTGGAAAAGGCACATGAGCTTGTGAAGACGGTCTTCTCCGAGATTTCCGGCAAGCTAGGACAACCTCCGACTGTTGTCGTGACGAAATCAGGAGTTGGCTTGATCTGGGGGGACCTATTTAAAACTGGAGGTTGTTTTGCGCTGGCGGAGCTAACCCCGCAGAGCGATCTGGAGAGGGTGGTTATCGGTGCGGCTTTCTTGGAATGGGAAGACGAAGAATGGCGACTGAGACAGGTGTGGGACATACCGGTGACTTGGCGCCCAAAAGGCTGGCAGGACAGTGGTAGTGACTATCTTCCGGCCACCCCGGCCACTCAGCCGTTTACACTGGAAGATTTCAGTGGAGATGGTGTGCCAGAAGCTGTGATTGCCGGAGGTGTAGAGAAATATTTCCAAGAGAACTACATGTTGCGATTTATCCCCGAGACAGAAAATTTGAAGATTGTGGCCTATGCCATGGCTAGGCCTGTGACCATCGGAAACTATGTTCGATTGTATTCTGATTCCGGGAGACGGGCGATTTGGTCCCAATGGGATTATTGCAAATGGGAAGGGGCTGATTTGATCCATGTGGCTTCATGGCATTCGGAGACTGGCTACGACCAAAATGACCCAACATTTATCGAAGGGATGCGCGTTGACCCGGATGGTCAGCCGGTGACAATTCGGGTTTTTTACGGCCATGGGCAGGAGATCGAAAATGAGAGTTACGAACTGACCCGCAATGGCATTCCATTCGGCAAGATGCGAATCCATTGGAAAAATCCGGAGCACCTGCCGGCAAATTCGTTTGAAATGGAAGCGATGTGGCTGTTTGAAAAAATAACAGGCTTGCCGCCATCTCTGTATCCTGAAGCTGAAACAACGGACTTTAATTTCAAAGATTTTGCCACCATCACAATTGAAGGGAACAAGGAGGCCGCCATACTTTTTGGCACTCCGGAGGCGGTGGCACCATAAAGGAAACCTCTGTCTGACTAAAAACCAACTCTGCAATCCTCTTGCGTGCCTGTGTAAAAAATGAGGGGCTTTTCTTGAGCTACAGATGGGGCTGCACATGGTTGTCACTTGGATTCGCACCAGGGTGCCATCTTCAGTTCCATGCACGATGTACGTTTATTAATTTGCCGCTTTGGTCGAATTGCAAACCAACTTTTCCGATCCAGAAGACGCCATCCTTCTCGAATCCCTCGGATAGACCGAACTCCGCCTCCAAGCTCTTAACAATGTCCCCTCTTGATGTTTGGCCCGATGCAACCATAGGCAAGATTGAGAGAGTCTGGTCTAGCGCCTGCTTGTGATCATCAAAGGAAACTTTGGTGTGAGTTATTGTTACACCATAGTCGATTTCACGATAAATCCACCATGCATTGGTGAAAATTAATAGAGCCAACAAGACCAGGATAGTGATCTTTGATCTAGTCATTGGCCTTTATGTTTTCAGTGAAAAATCACGGCTTTGAAGCCACGATGTCATTGGGGTCATAACCTTGCGAGACGGCCAGACCCACGAGGGCCTCGTATTGGGTGGGGTTCATCGTGGGTTTGCGGGAGAGGAACCAGAGGTATTTGCGGGAGGGGTGGCCGACGAGTGCCCATTGGTAATTTTTTTCGTCAAGTCCCAGCACCCAATAATCGCCGACAAAGGGTCCGAAGAAGCTCACTTTGAGTTTCGCATTGTTGGAA
The DNA here is from genome assembly GCA_041738805.1 of Terrimicrobiaceae bacterium. GTDB lineage: Bacteria > Verrucomicrobiota > Verrucomicrobiia > Chthoniobacterales > Terrimicrobiaceae > JAJTZA01. Next base: position 34,987 of record JBGSPC010000261.1, read on the forward strand.
CCGGGGACCGGAGTGGCGGTGCCTGTGATGCTGGATGGGGTTCCATCCTTGCGCACGCAGGAATTCACGACGCGGATCTTGCCATCCGGCAGGGGAGAATATTCGGCGGTTGTTCCCGAGGCGCACTGACGCTGAAACCAATTCGGCATCCGGGCGACTTCATACCATTTCCCGGAGTATTTTTGGAGATCCACGGAGGCAACCGTTGTCGGAGCAGGCCGTGTGGCACAACCGGTTATTAAGACCGTGGTTGCAAGAAGGATTGCAGCGAGCGAATTCTTTGGTGTCATAGGGATATGTTACGTCTTTTTGGATTTTTGGCGATGATTCTATTGTGCGGCTGCGGACGCAATGACCAGCGGGCAGATTTGGTTTTGATCAACGGGGCGGAGCCGGAGACGCTGGACCCTGCGATTATCACCGGCCAACCCGAAGGGCGGATCGTGAATGCGTTGTTTGAGGGGCTGTGCGCTTTTGACAAAACCGGGAAGGCCGTGCCGGGTGTGGCCGAACGGTGGGAGATCTCCGAAGATGGAAAATCCTACACCTTCCACTTGAGGGCGGATGCCAGGTGGAGTGATGGGACCCCGGTGACAGCGCACGATTTTGTCGCGTCATGGAAAAGAACCCTCTCTCCCGCAACAGCCAGCGCCTACAATTATTTGTTGTTTCCCATCCGCGGGGCTCAAGCCTTTGCGGAGGAAAAAACCAAAGACTTTTCAGAAGTTGGGGTGAAGGCCTTTGATGAGCGTACCCTCGTCGTGGAACTCAACAGCCCGACTCCCTACTTCTTGGACCTCTGCTCCTTCCCTACCCTGCATCCCGTTCCTGTGTCATTGATTGCAAAAGTTGGCGATGACTGGGTGAAGCCGGATCATTTGATCAATAATGGAGCCTACGTGCTCAAAGAATGGCGGATCAATGACAGCATCCGGCTTCAAAAAAATCCGGAATACTGGAACCGGACGAAAGTGGCCTTGGAATCCGTCGATATTCTTCCGATCTCCAAGGATTCCGTGGCGTTTAACTTTTATGAAAGCGGTCTCGCGGATTTGGTCATGGACAAAGGGTTGGCACCAACCTCGCTTTTGGATGAACTCAAAAAGCGCGAGGATTTCCACGCGGCACCCTTCCTTGGAATTTATTTTTTGCGGTTTAACTGCTCCAAGCCCCCCTTCGATGATGCGCGCGTGCGGAAGGCGTTTGCGATGGCGATTGATAAAACGCGTATCGTCGAAAAAATCACACGCGCTGGGGAATTGCCCGCAGCAGGATTTGTCCCGCCCGGGATTGAGGGCTATGACGGGGTGAACGGCCTGCCCTATGACCCCGATGCCGCACGGGCCTTGCTTGCGGAGGCCGGGTTTCCTGGCGGGGCTGGTTTTCCGTTTGTGAATTATCTCTTCAATGAAAGCCAGCAAAACGAATCCATTGCCGTGGAACTGCGGGATATGTGGCAGAAGGAACTCGGAGTGAATATGAACCTCGGCCGCCAGGAGTGGAAGGTGTATCTGAACTCGCTGTCATCGCTGGACTATGGGATCGCCCGATCGTCATGGGTCGGAGATTACCCGGACCCCAACACGTTCCTCGACATGTTTGTGACCGGCGGAGGCAACAACCGCACGGGTTGGAGCAGCAAGGACTATGACGAACGCACAGCATACGCCGCCGCCGAGGCCAATCCAGAAGCACGGCTCCGACTGTTGGAAGGCCTGGAGAAGATGCTTGTGGAAGACGAAGCACCGATTGCACCTATCTACTACTATGTGGGCATCCAACTCTATGACCCCAAAAAGATCGGCGGTGTCGAAGCCAACGTCCTGGATGAACACCCGATCCGCGAAATGTATCGAAAGGACCAGTGAGGTCTATATCGAGTAGAGGAGCTAGAAACGGGTTTCTTTCCGATTATTCCGGGACGCGAACCGTCCTGCAATCTGACGAAAGTCGTTCCGACTTCCGCGACGGGGATCAGTTTGTCGCGGTGGGGACGACGTTGATTCGGCGGCTGTTGCGGTCGAATTCAACGTTCCCGTCAACCAACGCAAAGATTGTGTAGTCCCGGCCGAGGCCGACATTGCGACCAGGCAGGAATTTGGTTCCGCGTTGACGGGTCAGGATATTGCCGGCGATGACGGCTTGGCCGCCAAATTTTTTGACGCCGAGACGTTTGCTCTGACTATCGCGTCCGTTTTTAACACTGCCTTGACCTTTTTTATGAGCCATAACTTAAGATGGGTTGAGATCAGGCCGTGATGGCCGTGATTTTGAGTTTGGTGAGTTGGCGCCTGTGCCCCACGGTGCGGTGGTAACCTTTGCGGCGTTTGTATTTGAAAGCGATGACTTTGGGGGCCTTGTTCTGGTCAACGACTTCGGCTTTGACCGAGGCTCCGCTCACGTAAGGGGCTCCGATGCTGACGCCGGAGTCCTGGGAAACGAGGAGGACTTCCGAGAAGCTGGTCTCAGCTCCTGCTTCGAGGTCAAGTTTTTCGACGTCAAGAACGTCGCCTTCGGCAACCCGGTATTGTTTGCCGCCTGTGTGAATTACTGCGTATGCCATAAAAATAAGTGTTTCTTCGAGTGAAGAGCCGAGAAATATCTCACTCTTGCATCCGCACAACAAGATTTTTTTTGATGAAAATTTCTTTAATCCTCAGCGACGTGGATGAGGGTGATGTGACGGGATTGCAACCAGCGCACGCCGAGCATGTCGGTGGTGGCGCGGAGGGCGCGGTTGCCAAGGCCGTATTTGCTGGACCCGAAGCGGCGGGGCCGGTGATTCACGGATACCTCCACGATTTGAAACCCGGCATTTTTGATGAGGGCGGGGATAAAACGGTGCACACCTTTGAAGGGAACGAGGGCTTCCACGCATTCCGAGCGCATGGCTTTGAGCGTGCAGCCGGTGTCGCGGATCCCATCACCCACAAAGCGGCTGCGCACAAAGTTGGCAATCCGGCTGGTCAATTTTTTGACGAGGGTGTCCTTGCGGCTTGCACGATAGCCGCAGACAAGATCCGCACCGCGGTCCAATCCTTCAAGGAGGCGCGGGATATCAGCGGGATCATTTTGGAGATCGCCATCCAGCAGGACAATCTTCGGAGCGCGGGCGGCCCGCATGCCGGCAATCATCGCCGCACTTTGACCTCCATTTTTTGAGAACCGCAGCAGCCGGACCCCCTCTCCCCTCACCACCCGCTGGGGAGTGGCGTCTGTTGACCCGTCATCCACAAGAATCAATTCGTAGTGTCGGCCGGTCAGGGCTTTTTCGATTTCCGATTGGAGCAGGGCGACGTTGTCCTCCTCATTATACAGAGGGATCACAACAGAAAATTCGGGCGGATTCAAAGCGGCAGGGTCTGGTAGTCGAGACACAGGTAGATAAAAAGGGCATCCTGACCTTTTCCGACTTCTTGCACAAGCTGGACTTCGGAAAAAGCGGACCGGATCGAGGAGGGCAAATTTTCCGGGCGTTCCCGGCCCACATACAACGCGGAATGCCCCAGATAGGGATTCACGGCGCTGACCTCGGTGAAAAATTCGTCAACGGGTGCCGGGGTCTCGATAAAATCATCATAGGACGGCCAAAGCGCATATTGGTTGGAAATGTCCTGCGAAGCGGTGGCATGGACGCGCGGGTATCCCTCGGGAGCGATAAACGCTTTACGAAGATGGTAACCCAGTGCCGAAGCAAGCGGTGCATCGGTGGCAATAAAAAAGATGCCGGCAGGGAGTTGTGAGGAAAGCTTTTCTTCCAGGGACTGGACGGCTTGGGAGGCAGCGAGAGGAACTGCCACGAGACGGGGATACGCAAGCCAAACCGGAATGCTCAACCCCACGGCCACAATCACCGCGACGCCAAAAAGAGCAGGGCGCACCAAAACCGATGCGGCAGGAATCCACACGGCAAGGGCAAACAATGACACCGTGGCAGCATCCCAACCCCGGTAGGCAAAAAAGACGGTCAGCAAAAGCGATGGCAAGGACACAAAAATGGCAAAGGCGACAGCTGGTTTTTCCTTGGCCTTCCCCAAAGATTTACCCGCGCCCCAGATCACGGCGAAGGCGAGCAGGGGCGAAGCCCCAAGGAGAAATGCCAGCACACCAGCTCCCAAGGTCGAAGCTTGAAATTCCATCAGCGCCTGAAACGTTGAGCCAGCCAAAGGGATCCAGGATTTCGACTGATTCCAAAGCAGAGCCGGGGCCAAGGCCACGGCGACAAAAGTCAGCACGAGAGCCCCGCCAGCGCCATTTCCCGGGCGACGGCCGGCCTCGCGCGACCAGGGAG
>JBGSPC010000270.1:0-5085 GCA_041738805.1 Terrimicrobiaceae bacterium
TCGCGTCCAGCACCGTCGGTAGCAGATCCACGCTGCTCACCAGTTGCGCATGCGTCGCCGGCACGATGCGACTTGGCCAGCGCAGCAGGATCGGCGTGCGCAGCCCGTCCTCGAATGGCGAGTACTTACTCTCGTGCGTGTGTTCAAACTCCTGCGGGCTCCGCTTCATCCGCTCCGTGCTCGGCGTCCAGCCATTGTCCACCACAAAGACGACCAGCGTATTTTGTAAGAGCGCGCGCTCCTCCAGCATCGCCATGAGTTGCCCCACCGTCTCGTCAAATTGACTCACCGACGCCAGATACGGGATGCGATGCTCCGCGATGCCCCGCCCTTCATGCAGCGCGCGGAAACGCTGCGGCGAATCGTGCGGCTGATGCGGCAGATAAGGCGCATACCAGACAAAGAACGGCTTTGCCTGATCCCGCCGATCGAGAAAGTCCGCGATCGGCTGCATCGACTCGCGACCGATCGCCAGGCCGTGATCCCCATTGCCGTGCGCCGCCTGCGACCCATCCTGCAGCGTGCGCGTCACCCCGGTGTAATTCAAATGCGGCGCCGGCTGGAAGACCGTCATCCCCTCCGTGAAGCCTGCATTCGAGTAATGCCCCTCCCAAAACTTCCCCGTTTGAAACGACACGTAACCCAGCTCCCCCAGCGTCCGCGGGAGCGTCGGCTGCGCGCGGATGAGTCCGAAGGCCCGGCTCCGCGCCGCCTCATACTCCGCGCGACTCTTCATCTTGTTAAAGCCCGTATTCCCCGGCGGCGGATGATTGTAATGCAAACCGCTCTGATGTGGGTAACGTCCCGTCAGCATCACCGCCAGCGACGGACTGCAAAGGCTCGTCGTCACATACCCATTGGGGAAACGTGCCGACTCCGCCGCCAGCTTGTCGATCTGCGGCGTCAGCGCCTCCTTGCTCCCCATGAATCCGAAGTCCCGATAAGTCTGATCGTCCGCGATGAGATAGACCACATTCGGCGGAGCCGCCGCCAGGAGCGACGTGCCGAGAGCGAGCAGGAGGAGCAGAGATTTCATCGGAAGCAGGGCAAAAGGTGCGCGCACGCGCGGGCAGGGGACCCGCGAGCCGGGCTTCCCCATTGAAGCCGTGGCCCCGCCGGGAATCGAACCCGGATTTAAGGTTTAGGAAACCTCCGTTCTATCCGTTGAACTACGGGGCCAGTTGATTGCGAGGGAGTTGCGTCGCTGTGGAGTCGGAGACGGCATCGAGTTAGAGTCAGAGTTAGAGTTTGTTCGCTGACTTCCTCCCGCGTCCGCCGACATCCTTGCTAGCATCGGGCGCGTGCGCTTGCTACGCCATTCTCACGGCAGAGCTGCGCCGCAATTTACCCGTGAAACTTCACCTCTCCGGTTCCTTTTGCCAGATTCTGAGCACGCCCCGTAGATGCCGCTTGCCCGTGGCGGACTTCGTTGCGGTGGTTGGAAAAGGAATCCATTGTTCAGGACGCTAGACCGTGTGCCCCGGCACCCCCACACCGCGCAGAAAGGGAGCAGCAGCAGGTAAAAGGGTGTCCCCGAGAGAAACTGGCCTCCCGCGCAAGGAGTGGCACTTCGCCGGATTGTCCGACGCTGAGGCACGCGCCTGTTGCCTTTACGAATACGCGCGGGAGTTCGCAAAAGCGTCTTCAGAACTGCGCAGGAGGCTGAAGGCATACGCCGCGTGTCGGAAAGCCAGACAGGGCTCTCCCGCGAGTAATCGTTCGTTCACGGCTTACCTGTCCCTCTACGAAATGCTGGGAACCCCGGAAGGTTCACCCTACTCGCGCGCGGACATGGCAAACGTCCCGTGGTGCGATCTTCGAGAGGACGAGCGCAATCACGCGGTGGCTCTCATCACGCCAAGCAGCGGGCCGTCTGTGCTGAAACCCGGCGACGAGATTCCCGGAATGGAGATTCCTACCTACTACAATCCGCCCAAACGCGACGGACAGGGAATCACGCTTCGGATATTGCAGGACGTTGATTCTTGGCCTGCTTACAAAGCGGATTTCGATGATTTCATTGTTCACACTATCGCCGTCGCGAAAACGTGTCATCAGCGAACCGACGCTCTCCAAGTAGGGTTCTTTGCGGTCGATTGGAACCACACAAATGAGCATTTACGGAATGCGCTTCTGAACTGGCTGGACACAGAAATTGCCAAACGCGCAAATCGCAAACCTGCATACGGAAAACGCGGAAAAGGGAAAGGCGCTATCACGGCTGATAGTCGGCTAAAGGCGCTTGGCGCTTTTCGTCTTTTGCGTTCTGGATTCACGAGCGAACGGGCACTTGCCTTCTCAGAGCAACAATGCGGGACACCCCTCTACTTACATCCGGCAGAATGGTCGCGTGCCAAAACAAAGACGTTCCCTCAGACAATGAAACATCTTTTTAGGGCGGATGCCGTTTGGGTCGAATAGCCCTAGGCTCTTCCTCCCATATCAACTTGTGCGTGGATGACGCAGAGTTTCGGGCATGAACGAGATCAATACCACCTTCACCAAGTATCCCGAATTTCTCCGACTCCCAAGACCCGGAGAACGCTGCCTTCTCACCGGCTTATCCCGAACGACTCTCAACGAGTTAATAGCCGCAGGCCACGTAGAGGTGAAGAGGATCAAAAAGCGTGGGAACACCCGAGGAATCACGCTCATCGTCACGGACAGTCTTTTGAGCTACCTGCACAGTCAAGACTGAGACTTCGTACGCGCGCGTTTCCTTGTCTGTCCTACACCGTAACTGCGCACTTCCTATGCCCATACAGGTGCGCAACTGGAGAGGGGAAAAGGCACAGGCCAAATTCAAATGCTCCCTTACACTCATTAAGGAAGTAGGCCGAATCCACTGCGCGTGCTTTACGCTAACCTTCGCCGCTCCACTCTTGGACATTGCATCTGCCCGCAAACCATGGAGGGCCTTCACTCGGAGCCTTAAGCGCATGGATTTTGAATTTGTCGCTGTCGCAGCCAGAACGGAGAACGGCGTTTGGCACTACCACGGAATATTCCTTTCCCTCACCGGAGAAAAGCCGTGGACACAAAAGAATCAGACTCGCATCCGCAAGAGCGCATCCCGCACCGGCTTTGGCCGCAGCACAGTTGAAGACATTCACACTCCGGATGGCTGGAGCCGATACCTTGCCAAGAACTATCTCAACCGGGCTCCCGAAGATCAAGAGCTCCGCCTATTCACGATGTCATCCGGTGCGTCCCGCCTCCGCAAGGAGTTGCAGTTGGTTACCAAAGGCCAAGCAGAACCACGCTCAAGAAGCTCCTTCCAAATGCCTCAAAGACCACCCCTCCGCTATATCCCCCTTCCTGACCGCCAAAAAGCATTCTTCGGGCATTCTAAGCGCGACGAATGCCCTTTCCGCTGAGGCTGCAAGGCTTAAATTGAACATCTTTCCACTGACGGGGCACTTTCATCCCGAGCAAATCCGTAAAAGTGAAACATTGCAATAGTGTCCAATTTTACAGGACGCTTCGGAAAGCGCTCAGGCATGCTCAGGAGAGGAGATTTGGTTAACTAAAATCTGTGCATACACTTTTAGCCATACTGCCCGCCTTGAACCTGCGGTTCCGATGCGGGCCGAATGCTTTTGCCCGCGATAGGAGCGCCACAATTGTTTCCGGCCCAACCGCTAATGGAGCCCCGCGAGCAATTCATTTACGACAGGAGTCATTTTCGATTCAGTGCTTGCCCACTTGTTCAGTCCAAAACCTCCTCTGTGGTGATACACCGCATAACCGACTAATCGATTCCCCTCTTTCAGCCGCAGTTCGGCGTGTTTAAGGTAAGGGGTGAAATCCCATCCCCGGGAAGCCGTATAGGTGAGCACATAGGCTGACTCTGGAACCTTTTCGTTAATGATTATCTTGGTTTGTATTCCGCGCCGTTGAAACCCGTTCTCGATGACGCTTAACAATTCATCAACCGCCACATCTGGATTCTGTTGAATATAGACCAACTTAATTGGGTTATTGCTGTATTGGACACGTTTGACATCAACCGACGTGCAAGACCCGTAAAGGGCGCACGATAGGGTGAGGAGCGTTAAGCGAATCTTCATTTTAGGGAATAGCAGCGGGCGGCGTGTATTCCGTGTATCCGCGAGAGGTAAAAAAGGACTTCAGACGTGCAACAACGGCCTCAAACGTTTCCGAGACATTGCTTGCGCGGCTAGCGACTACATCAAGCGTTCCGGTCCCACTACTTTCGGCAGCAACTATTGCCCCCGTTTGCTCAATGCGGTTGATTCCGCGTGAAACGCTCTTGAATGTCCGTGGGAGCCATTGCGGCCCCCGCGAATAATCGATTATCACGCTTGAATCCAGACCCCGCGCATAGACCGACTCAAGAAGCACTCCTGCAAATTGCGTTCCAGGACTCTCGGCCTTTGCAAGAACGGTGTAGCCCGCGCCGCCCTTCCCGTACACTTTTTCCATCCGATAGTTTTGAGTTTCGACAACTGTGACGAATTTCGTCCCGTTGACCGTGAAGCTCCCAATCGCGGTCAGTCGTCCAGTGTCGGGATCGAGAACCCAATATCCCTTTCCAACCGATTTGACGACGCCTTGGTTTCCAATCGTGACCACGGTCCCGACTGTCTTGTAGATTGCGTGGCTAGCCAGTAGTTGCTGGCCACTTAAAAGAACCGCACAAGCAAGCAGGGGGAAAATAGATGTCATATTTGGGATTTTTGCGGGGTCAAAATGGCGCGCAACCGCGCCCATCTCTCGCGCTGTTCGTCGTCGGTCAGTGGTCGCTCGTCGGCGAAAAAGGAGTCCTTTAGTCTTGGCCACAGAATTCTGGGCGAGAATTGCCTTCGGTCCCACTGAGAATCCTTGAAATAAATTGTTTCAAGCCACTCTTCAAAGGCAGCCGCTTGGTCTTCAAATTGCGGCTCAGTCGAATCAGGTGGGCTGCACAGTTCAAGTTCTGGGAAACTACTAAGCGAAAGAAGGTGGCGCACCGCTAGCAAATGCTCGAAGGCCGCGGAGAAGGAAACATTAAACCATTCGCCATTCTCTCGACAGAAGTCGAGACGCTCATGCAATAGAGCCTCAACCTTCGCCGCGTTTTCG
>JBGSPC010000274.1:0-36730 GCA_041738805.1 Terrimicrobiaceae bacterium
GGGCTGTGCGCCCCCAAACCCCGCACCGCTCGCCGCGGCAGGCGTTCGGGGGGAACTCTCAAGAGCCTGCCTGCGGCAGGAAGACCAAAAAATAATGCAGCGAAGCCTTAACTTTTTTATTGCATGACTACATGCCTGTCAATCAGTGGTCAACCCCTCGTGCTCGCACACCCCCCGATATTTCAAAGGCTGCTCTTGCTTGCACGCCACCTTTCAATCGACTGGTTAGCTTGGAAATCTGCATGAAGCTTCCAAATGCCCACCTTGCCCGTGTCGAGCACGAAAAGATTGTCGGCTTAAGGTGAGCTTGCGCCAAGGCTCATAACGGCCTATCCTTTCGAAGCATGAACATCCGAGAACACGATTGCGTTGTCCTCACGGCCGACTTGGCTGAGGATGGATTACAGAAGGGTGACGTAGGTACTATTGTGCATATTCACGATGAAGGGGCTGCCTATGAGGTCGAATTCATGACTCTGGGAGGAGTTACAGTTGCTGTGACCACAGTGTTGTCCGATCAGTTGCGCCCAGTAGGTAAAAGGGACGTCACCCATGTCCGCGAGCTGGCAGCAGCCTGAATACATTTCGGCATCTGCATCTGCAGGAAGAGAACGGCTGAATTTTTGAGATCGGGCAGCATGCCCGATGACGATGTTTTTATCGCTGAAGATTGCGGTGACCCAACTGAGGCCGACTCGATTGCGGACCAATACCGGTTAATCATCCGGAAAATGAAATCTCAGTTGGAGGCGCAGAAGGAAATCCCTGACTACGCGATGTCACGAATTCAACAGTTTCTAGACGGGGAGCGGGATGTATAGTGCTCATTTTCAGCATTCGGTCCCCACATGTTGACACCAGTATCTCAAACAAACACGTCAAGGCACTGAGGAGTTTGAGTAATCTGTTGCGCCAACGGCACCCACTCACCTATGCCTTGGGTGGGTGGACGCCCGAGGATGCCTTTCAGGGCATTTCCTATCATCCCAAGCTCAAAAGCAAACGACGAGTTACTGACAAATCCCCATAACATCTCGGTGACAAAGTTTCTTTGCAGGAATGACGCAAAGTCATCATGCTTCAAAGAATGACATCAACGGCTCATGGAAACCAACTCCGGGAACCTGCTCTGATGATTGCCACCGGATTTTGCGCATGAACTGGTGGCGATCTCACAAGCAGGAACTTTTTGCAGGGGGCATATCCGGGCTGATCAGCTTTGCCGTGTATGCCTGGTCGGCCGCCCCGAATGTCACGCTTTTGGACTCGGGAGAATTTATTGTTGCTGCGCAGCATTTTGGAGTGCCACACCCCACGGGTTATCCGCTCTGGACGCTGCTTGCCTGGCTTTTTCAACTCCTGCCTCTGGGCAATGCCGCGTGGGAAATCAATCTCTTCAGCGGGGTTTGCGGGGCCCTTGCGGTTGCGATGGCGGCAGGAATTTTGACCAATCTGCTTTTGTGGTTTCTCGGTGAGGATCTGAAAGGAACGCTCCGCTTTATCCCTCCGATTGTGGGGGTTGCCTTTTCCTTGATGCTCGCCTTCAGCGTTTCCATGTGGTCCCAGGCTGTGATTGCCGAGGTGTATGCGCTTCATGCCCTCCTCGTGGCCGTTTATCTGGCGTTGCTTTACGGGTGGGTTCGAAACCCCTCCCATGACAAGTTGATGCTCGGCGCGTTTTTCACGCTGGCGCTTTGCTTCAGCAATCACCATTTGACGCTGACGCTGGCGCCTCTGCCCTTTTTGCTGATCCTGCTCCTTCGCCGGCGGGCATTGCCGGATTGGATATTTGCGAGCACGCTCACCGGGTTGTTGGCCTATCTTGGGTTTGCAATCCTCTCCGAGGACCTGCAAATCCTGAAAACGGCCATCCGGTTTTTTTATGTCGTCGTGGCTGCGGCGGCCATCTTTGTGTGGTTCAGAAAATTGCGGGTGCGCTGGAAGCTGGTTGCCTTTTTGCCATTGGCTGTGGGGGCGGGATTGCTGCCCTATGCCTACATGCCGATTGCCTCATCAACCAACCCTCCGATGAATTGGGCCTATGCGCGGGACCAGAAGGGTTTTTATTATTCGATCAACCGCTCACAGTACAGCGGCAGTCTTTCAGAAAAAAGTCTCACGGTGTTGGGGCGCTTGATGGGAACCGGCACGGCCAATCAGGCGGCGGCCGCTCCAGCCGGCCCGGAGCCTGAAAGCCGGTTGCAGGCCCTGCAAATGTGGATCGGGTTTTTCTGGCAGCAATTGGCCAGGGCCTTCACCCCGTTCTCCTTGATCGGTTATTTTGCTTCGATCCTTTTTATCCTGCGATGCCCGCTCCCCCAGCGAACGTGGATTTACTGTTTGCACTTTGCGTTTGTCCTTGCGGCCTTTCTTCAGCCGGCGCTTGATGCCGCAAAAATTGATGTCGCCGGGTGGTGGGTGCAAATGCCTTATCACACTTACACCAATCTCATTTATGCTTTGCTCTCCGGCCTTGGGACCGGGTTGCTGATTGCTTTCCTGACCCGCCGCCGGGCGATCTATTTTGTTCTCGCTCCGCTGCTCCTCGTCCTGCCGGTTTTCACTTTTGTGGGCAGTGAGCCCTTTTCCTCTCAAAAGGACCGCTGGTTCGGGTGGATGTTTGGCTACGACATGTTGAAGGATCTGCCCAAGGGTAGCATCGTTTTTGGTGGAACGGACCCCGGGCGGTTTGTCCCCACCTACATGATTCTTGGAGAGAGCGGGCAGTCCTCCGACAAAAAACGTGATCCGGACTTTGATCGAAGGGACCTTTACATCATCACGCAAAACGCCCTGGGAGAAGAGTTCTACATGAACTATATCCGCGATCACTACGGGGAGGGCCGCCCGAAACCCAAAAATGCTTTTGAGCGCTGGTTGGGCAGGGAGGGGGCTTATCCCGAAAAACCGCTCGTGCTTCCAACACGCGAGCAAGTGAAAGAGATCTTTGCGGCGGCCCTCACCCCGCCTGCTGACGCCGAAGCGCCTCTGGAAACCGATCCCAGTCTGATTGTTTTTGGTGCCATGCTCAAATGGATCTGGGAAAACAACAAAGACGAACATGCCATGTTTGTGGAGGAAAGTTTTCCTTTGCGGTGGACTTACGACTATGCCCTGCCGCATGGGCTGGTTTACCAGCTCGCAAAGGAGAAAGTTGAGGAAATCCCGAAGGACGTTGTGGAGAGGGATTTTAAGTTCTGGGCTGATTATAAGGCCCGTCTCCTCGGCGATCCGAATTACGGAAAGGATCTGGATGCTCAACGCTCATTTTCGAAACTGCGTCACTCGATTGCCAATATTTACAAACACCGCAAAATGGAAGCCGAGGCGGAACGCGCTTACCTGGAAGCCTTGGAGCTGTGGCCCGCGAATCCTGAGGTGCTTTTCGCATTGAGCCAGATTTACTGGGAAAGGGGCAACTTCGATGCGCCGCTCAAGTTGTTGGAGAAAGCCTATACCATGGATCCTAACAGCACCGCGATTGTTCAGCTCGCGGTGATGTCCGAGCAGCGCAAAACCTCAAACACAGAAATCCAGAACTTGAAGGCCAAATTGAAGGCAAAGCCTGACGACGAGGATTCCTTCATCCAATTGCTGGGTATTTTTGCCTCCTGGGGGGAGACCAACAAGGCCGTGGATTTTATGGAACAAGGCCTCCAGACGTTCAGCAACCGTCCTCCGGTGTTAAAAACCCTGGCCAGTTTCGCCGAAGGAGCGGGCATGAAATCCATCTTCACCAGAGCGGCAGATCTCCTTGTAAAATCAGATCCCGAGGACCCCATGAGCCACTACATTTTGGCGAGGGCCTTTATGGCTGATGGAAAAACCAATGATTCCTTTTCCTCAGCTGAAAAATCCATCCAGCTCGGAGGCCGCAATATCCGCGAACTATTTGCCATGGACGGGGCCTTCACCAACGCCGTGACCAACGAACCGTTTAAGTCGCTTTTGAATCCACCAATCCCTGTGCCTCAGGGCGTGAAGCTGCCTGCCGAGTAGCAGGCTCCGGCGGATCTCAGTCTCCTGCTGAAAGAACGGGCTGCAACTCCATCACCTGAAACTGGCTGGCGGCCCCTCCCTCTGCAAAAAGCCGGGCGTGGAGAGAGTGTGTCTTATCGAGAAAGCTCCCCAGCTCCTTCGCTGGCCGGGCGGCCAGGCCCGCTTGCGATGCAAATCTGCCAACATCCGAAAAATTCACATCACACGTGATGTCACGGCGACCGAACCCTTCAAGGATGTCCGCTCCCTCCAACCGCTGATGGTGGGCGTAGGCCCGCAAGGTTCCTTGAGGGCGCCTTTGAAAAATTTCCGGCGCTTTGGCACCGTAGTCGATGATGAGCATTTCCCCGCGCTTCCACGAAGAACTCCACTGCTGCAGCCACTCACCAAAGGCCTCCTGAACCTCAATGCGTTGACCGGGCTTCCATGCGTGTTCGAAGGCTGAGGAGTCGGGCAATGTGGTTGCTGATTTCCAGATCTCGCAAACGTGTCCCCCATGAAGCCCGACAAACAACTCCTCCCATGACCCCTGTGTTTGCCGGAAGACCCGACACGGAAAAGCATCCACCAACTCGTTGGAAAAAAGAAAAGCGTCACCGCCAACGGCCTCCAAAGCGGATTGAAGTTCGGTGTGCCATGTCACATGCCTCCAGCGCAGCCGCGCCTTTTGTTTTTCCCGAAGCACGGGTGAAATCTCCACAATGTGAAAATGAGGGGCTTTCCATCGTCCCAAGCGCCCTAAAACCGACTTGGCCAGAGCCCCCGTGCCGGCACCGATCTCAATGACATGCCATGGCCGGCCTGAGGGCCTCCGATCCTTCAACCAACGCGAAATTCCGGTTGCGAGGGATTCCTCGAAAACAGGCCAGGTGGTAAAATCCCCCCGTGTTCCAATATCACGGATTTCGGCCGTGTAATAACCAAACACCGGGTGATAAAGCGCCTCCTTCATCCACCGGTCGAACCGGATGGCACCCTCCCATTCACGGAACAAATCCCCCAAAAACTTTCGCCGTTCCTCCGGGCCGCTCACCGCAACATTTGATTCACAACCATGGTGAATCCCACCGTGAATTCCATGGCATTCCCGACAAGCTCCCTGCCAAAACCCAGCCACGACACCTGCGGCGAGGCAACGATCAGCATCACAGAAAGCACCAGCATGTTGAGCAGGGCAATCAGCACGATGGAAAAAAACGTGCCGCCATAATGAAGGTCCGGTTGACCCTTGGGGATCATCCAGCAGGTGAACGTCAGATGAAACGCCCATGTCACCCCGATCAAGCCGAACAACCATTGACGATAGGGCGTTATGTCGATGAAGAAACCAAGTCCGCCGTAAATGCCGATCACAAGAACGCTATAGATCGGAAAAAAGTAGGGCGCCAGGGCAATCCAGGTGTTTGTGCGATCGGCAAGGATATGGCCACCACTTCGCGTCACACGGAAGCGGTGCACCCGCCCCCCGAGCATCAGCACCCACAAGGCGTGGGTCAGCTCATGTCCAAACACATACAGCCACAACGGCCGGGGGAGTCCGGCAAATGCCACCATCCAGAGAATGACGCCAAGCGAAAAAAACCAGAATTCTTCACTCATCCAGAACCCGTGATGCACCGTGGCCTTTGCAAAGATCGTGAAAAACGTCTGAGCGAGGATCCCGCAGGGTATCAGCAAAAATAACCCGACAAACATTTTAACCCAGCGTTTGGGAACGGTTGCGGGAAAGACTCCGCCGGCAACCAGATCCAGTCGCTTTTGAGGTTTTCGTTTGCGGCGGGGGCCGGGCATTGGAGATTCCTTACCAAAAATCCGCGCGAAGTCGATTCTTTCGCATGCTTCCCAAAAATTGCTTGCGGCCATTTTGCCGTCAGTGAAAGTTCCCCTGCGTGAGCAGGAATCTCTTCATCTACGCGGCAATCGTGATGGGTGCCCTCGCCATCGCTCTGGACTTTGCTTCCGTTGACCTCGCCCTTCCGGCGTTGGAGCGTCAGTTCAACCTGGACCTCGTCAGTGTGCAGTGGGTGATCAATGGCTATGTTCTGGCCTTTGCCGTCTTGATGGTGGCCGGTGGAAAAATCGCGGATGCTTATGGTCGCAAAATGGTATTCCTCACCGGCATGGGGATTTTTGCGCTGGCCTCGCTGCTCGGCGGAATGGCATGGAGTGGAGGTTCGGTGATCGGCTTCCGGGTGTTTCAGGGAGTGGGAGCGGCGATGTTATGGCCGGCGATGATTGGTATGGCATGTGCTGCCGTGGGCGATGCCAAACGCGGTTTTGCCCTCGGGCTCATTTTTGGAACTTGTTCGCTGGGCAATGCCGCAGGCCCGGTGGTGGGAGGAGCGCTCACGGAGTGGTTTTCCTGGCGTTGGGTGCTTTGGGTGAATGTGCCGATGGCGCTTTTTGCCATGTTGATCACGATGGGGAGTGTTCCAAAAGATGCCAAAAGCGAGGGCCCGCGTCCCCGCAATGATTATGCCGGGATGGTGGCGCTCACGGGTGGTTTGGTGGCCTTGATGACCGTCGTTTACCAATCGCAATCCTGGGGATGGACCAACCCGAAAATTCTCGGCCTCTCCGCGCTTGCCGTGGGATTGTTGGCAGCATTTCCCTTCATTGAAAAGCGGGCTCCGGAGCCGCTCGTTCCCCCTGACCTCATGCGCAACAGGGAATTCCAGACCCTCTGTGTCTGCGTGATGGTCATCTGCCAGCTCTTTTTTATTGTCCTCCTGTATTTCACCCAATTCGCCATGAAATTTATGGGTGATGAGCCGGTTGAAGCGGGATTACGGGTTGTTGTCTTTATGCTCAGCTACGGAGTGGTTTCTTATTTTGGGGGCCCGCTCACCAAGCTTTTTGGAACCCGTAACCTGCTGATCGCCGGACTCATCGCCGCGGGAATCGCCTCCGTGTTGTTGGGGGTGGTGGGGCCGGGGGCCTCGTGGCTGCCATTCAATGCCCTGCTCGGCTTGCTTGGCATTGGTGTGGGAGCTGTGATTCCCACCGTGAGTGCACGGGCGATTGAGACCGCAGGAGCAGCTAAAGCCAGCCTGGTGAGCGGAATCACGTTCATGTGCCAACTCGCAGGATCAGCCCTCATGCTCGCCGTGAACACCGCCATTTTCACGGCTGTGAGCGCAAGCCGGCTCAAGCAACTTTTCGCCAAGGAAGGCGTCACACTCACAAGTTCCGAGGAGGCTGCCGTTGGGAATGTCATGGCAGGTGCTCAAAACATTCATCAACTCCACTTGCAAAACCACTCCATCGCAGAGGTGGGGGACCTGGCGCAAATTGTCACGGAATCCTACCTTCACGGCTTGCAGGTGATCATGTGGTTCAGTGCCGTGCTTGTCCTATTCTCCTTGATACGGGTTTTGCAATGTGTCCCCGGCCGGAAGCCTGTGTTCTGACTCGCACGCTCCCCCGCCAAGAAATTGCGCATTATTTCTACTTGCGCGTCCGTCAAATACGTAGTCAATTACGGCACCCCCTACGTATACGACTTTATCCATCCTCCTTTTACGAAACCGCGTACTCACCTGTGAAGGTCCCAGTCTTTGATAATGCCCCCCCCAAAGTTGCAACCAGACGCATGTCCGGACCAGCCTGACTTTCCCGATTTTCCCCCATAGATCATGATTAGACGCTCTAACAAAACCCGCCTCTCCTGGTGGAATGACCCCCGACTCGCAGCGGAACGGCGCAATGCTTTCATCATTTCCTCCATCATCGTTTTAGCCGCCGGGGGTATTGGAACCATGTTTTTCATCAAGCAAAGCAAAGAGCAAAACCTTCCGGTGATTCCTGTGGCCTCGTCCTACCCCACCCAGCCGATACCGCAATGGCAGTCGGTGACCCCGTTTCAAACCGTGGAAGACGGATGGTTGGATTCCACCACGATTGACATCAAGCGGGGGAACTTTGATGAAGCCAAACGGCGGCTCGACGATGCCGAGGTGGAACTCAGCCGGATGCGCGGGGTGGTTTCCCATCGCACAGGGGATTTGGTTCTGGCGGAGCAGTGTTTTTTGCGTGCTCTTGCGCTCAAGCCAAAAAGTGTGCCTGATAAAATCAATCTGGCCTCGGTGTATCAGCTTCAACACAAACATGACGAGGCCATTGCCCTCTTTGAGGAGTCCTTCAATTTGGAGCCACAGAACAACTATGCGGCAGGGCGATATTATCTTGCCCTCTTGCAGGCCGGGCAATCGGACCGGGCGCAGCGCGAAATCGTTCAGACTCTGGAAATTTCACCCATCCACTCCCTCCCGAATGTTGGAATTCCAGCGGCCGCCATCGAGCTTCAAGCAGGTAATTCTGCCAAAGCTGCCGAATTTTTGGGGGCGGTCCGCGGGTTGCTCTCCAGCGATTTGTTCAACTCCTTGATGAGTGAGCCGCCGCTGGTGATTTATGCGGCCAATCCGACAGTTGCCCGATTTTTTTCCGAGGCCTCGGCGAAGCGCTAACGGCTTTTTTCTCCGTCGGATTTTTCCACCGGTGTTCCGCAAAGCCGGATGTGTTTCCACCACGGTAGGAATCCAGACCGGAGAGCCGGGGCTTCCCCCTTGCGAATCTTCCGCAAAAGTTCGGATAAGTAAGAAAAAAGAAGTGCTGAAAAAAGGATGGCAAAAGGAAAGGTCGAGGCGTATGGCACGCGGGGGTTCGGATTGGAGATGTGGGTCCACATCAACGGGGAGAGCTGGATGAACGCAAAAAGCAACAGCAGCCGGTATTTGTAGGGTCCGAAAAGGACAGCCAAAACACAGCCGCCGATGCTGGAAACGGCAAGTGCGAAAAATGGCTTCTCGACAATGATTGGAAGGTCCACGCAGACCCGCCAGGTGCCCCAGGCAGCGCGGCGGATGGCGTCACCCAGGCTGTGATTCGCGACATAATCCCGCCATGTATAAAGCGGAAACCTCCCGCCCGCATGGGCCTCTTTGTAGGTGTCGACCCATAAATAATTGGAGAGGTAGCCATGGTGAATCGGACTCCCGTAATATTCCACGCGCGGCAGCCAGCTGGGAATGGTCACCACAAGAATAATCACCAAACACGCGCCGTACAGGGCCATCTGACGGAGGATCCGTGCCTTTTGGGATTCTCCCGACCACCAGCGGCAGGCATCATGAATCAGAACAACACCCACCAGTGCGATCGCGACAAAAAGCCCGTTGGAGCGGGTCAGGTAATCCAGCCCGGTGAGACCGCTCACCACAAGCAGTTGCCAGGGACGGCCCTCAGACAGATAAGCAAGGAGTGTGAAAATGATGGCCAGCATGAGCAGGATATGGAGGGGCTCGGTGAGCAAGTGGGTCGTTGTTTGCTCCAGCAAAAACTCATTGGCCCAATAAAGAACACCCACAAGGGCCGCGACACCGGAGGATCGGAAAAGGACCAGGATGGCGTAATACGTGAGCGCCAAGCCCGCTGCCGCAACCAGGACATTCACTGCCGCCAACGCGAAAAGGTCCCGTCCTTTCCATGCCATCACCGGCGCGATCGTCGCCGAATACAGAGGCTGACGATGCGGTCGCTTGTTCACGTAATCCATGGAAAAATTTCCCCCGGCCAAGTCCTCCGCAATATCCAGGTAGTGACCCGCATCCCCGCTCACGAGGTTGGCGCGCCCTTTCGGATCATTCACCTCGGCGTTCAGCACAAGAAAACTCATCACCAAATAACTGCCCACAATCAGCGGGCCGAAAACCGCCGGGGACAGCAACCTTTCTAGGAACGGAAAAAGGCGCTTCCCCGCGCTGGTGATTTGCATGAACCCGTGGTTCTGCCAACAATCGCCCTCAGGCGTCAAGGACATTGCGAGCCGATGTGTCAGGCAGGGGCGACACTTCGCAGGATACCGGCAAAAATCTTTTACCATAGGGTTGGAAGCGAATTGCCTTTGCTTTCCAACCGGTTGGCTCCACGCTCCGCCCCCTGTGAAATATCTCCTTCCTGCCTGCGCTCTTCTTTTGCTTGCCGTCACGGTCAGCGTTGCCCAACCGCAGACCGGGCCGGATGCCATGGTGAAAAACCTCTACCATGCCCAAAATGCGGGATCGGGTCCTTTCTTTCAGTCCAAGAGCAGCGTCCTTGTGGAACGTTATTTTATGAAGGATCTGGCCGACCTGATCTGGAAAGATTATCTCAATGCCAAAGGGGATATCGGAGCCTTGGATTTTGATCCACTCTACGGTTCGCAAGACCCGCAAATCAGCGACTTCAAAATCCTGGAATCCCGGGAGGCTGACAGCGCCAAAGTGCAGGCGGGGAACAAGGTCCTCGTGGAAGTCACTTTCAAGGATGCGGGTAAAAAACGGCGTATCGCTTTTGATTTTGAGAAGGATCAGGACGGTGCCTGGAAGATCTTTGATATCCGTTACCCCGACAAGAGTTCGCTTCGGGATGTCTTTGCCCGCTGATCGAAAGCTCGTTGAGCGATTGAGGTGTTCCTGAGACCGCAAGCGTGGACAATCCCCATTCTCGGGGATCACGCGAGTCAGCCACAATCCCTGAGCGCTATGGGATAAATTCGTGGACAACCGCTCTCCGGTTGATTTTTACGCGCATCAGGGCCGCTTTCTGCGATTATGAGTGTTCTGGAAGAGCTCAAAAGCAAATCAGGGGATCAGCCGAAAGTCACACCGCGTTGGAAGGTGTGGCTCAAACGCGTGGGACTTTTCCTGCTGGTTTTGATTGTCGTGGCAGGTGTCTTTCACCGGCCGATCTTTTTTGAAGGCACCCGCTATTTTATCCTGCGGGCAGCAAAGCAGCAGAACCTTGCGCTGGATTACACCATGAGCGGTTCGATTTTTACGACGCTCTCGGTCAGTAACCTGCGCGCCACTCCTCTGGAACCAGGCCCGATTCAGCGACTGGAAATCGGAAATCTCAATCTCACTTACAGCCTCTGGAGTCTTGTGCGGGATGGGCTGCCAGCGTTTCTTCATGAACTTGAGATAAGTGATGTCTATGTGGAACTTGTGCCGGGAGAACCACTGCCACATGAGAAGGAAGAGAAGCCCCAGGCCTTCAAGTTTCCAGCACTCATCCCGAGCGTACTGAACATCAGCAATATCAACGTTTTGATCCGTGCCCCCACGGGGAATACGGTTGTCGAAGGATTGTTTTTCAGTCTCCTCCCCGATCGGCCCGGCGCTTTGAAGCTGGCAACACTCGATATCCCGGGCGTCCGCCGATGGACCGGCATATCGGCAGAGACCACTTTTCATGACCGGAACTTCGTGCTCTCGGATCTGGTGATCGGATCGGAGATCGTGCTGCGCGAGTTTCGACTGGACCTCTCCGCTTTCGAAAAGCGTCAGATTCAAATCGCCCTGGACGGCACATTTTTTGACGCCCCGATTGCGCTTTCCGCTCAAGTGAATGACGTCAATGCGTCCAATCTGACGACGCTGAAGCTTCAGGTTTCGGCACTGGTGATGGATCGCGTGTGGGAATATTTGAACCTTGAGGTTCCTTTGAGCGGAACCCTCCAGTCGTTTGGTGTCTCCTTTGATGGATCTCCACTGGTTCCTTCCAGTTGGCGGGGGGCGATGGAAGCACGGGTGGCGGATGCTATGACCGGAGACCAGCGCCTCGGAGACCTTCAAGTGGACGTCAACGCGAAGGGCGGGCAAGCGCAAGCCGCGATTCGTAACGATTTTGACAATGCCAATTTCCTTACACTCCGCGCTGATGCCGCCTTGCCGGAAGCCTTGGAGGAGTTCGCAAACACCACAGCGCATGGGACCGTGGAAATCATAACCCCCGATCTCGCGGCATTGGGACTCCCCGAGCCTCTCACCGGAGATGCCCGTATGAACGCGGATATCAACATCCAAGCCGGCCAACTGACTGGTGAGATGGTTCTTAAATCCGGATCACTCGCTGCCCTGGGTCTTGAAATGTCGGGAACCGGGCTGATCCTCAACCTGGCAAAAGACCTCACTGTGCCAACCGATGCTCCATGGTTTCAATCGCTCAGAGCATCCATCACCGGAGAAATGGGCACGTTGCGGTATCACGACTATGAGGCAGATACCATGAACGTCGCGGCACAGTTAGAGGGAGCCTCGGTATCAATCCGTGAATTTTTGCTGACCCGCGGCGACAACAGCGTTCGCGCTTCGGCGAAGTATGAGTTGCCTCCGAATGGTAAGGGCTGGGATACCCGGCCACTCACCGCGGATTTTGAAATCAACGTTCCGCGGGTCCGTGACTTTGTGATAGCCGGGGGCGTTCCGGAAATCGGAGGCACCTTGCAGGCGCGGGGAACCGTCTCCTCCGGGATGTCCGGGCTAAGCAGTCAAATCGATGTCACGGGTCGGGCGCTGGAATTTCAAGGACTTCACGTGAGGACTCTTGATGCCAATTTCACCTTGAGTGAAAACCTCGTGACGCTCTCTCGCCTTGCGCTGGTCCTTGATGATCAAAACCACATTCACGGGGAAGGGAGGGTGAAGTTGGACGGAAACATGGCCTACGACGGGGTGCTCACCGTGGAACTCCCGGACCTCACAAAATTTCAGAGTCTTGTTGGAGAGCAAACAATCGCAGGGGGGTTGCAGGCCTCCTGGCGTGGCGCCGGAGAAGTCCAGAATCTGACACACGATGGACATCTTGGCCTCGTGCTCTCGAAAGGGCAGTTTGGAAAGTGGAGTGACCTCAATGCGGGCTTCAGCGCAAGGTATTCGCCCGAATCCATCGTTGCTCCCGATGTGTATGCCAAAGTGGGGGCCCTCGGCGAAGCCTCGCTGGCGCTCTTCTGGAAAGAGGGACGTCTGCAGATCACAAATCTCCTGATCCAGCAAAACAAGAAGACAATTCTTAAAGGCCACTCGGATATTCCGCTGGTGATCTCGCAGTGGAAAGATCCGAAGCAATTGGTGCCCTTTGACCAGCCACTGACCGTCTCCCTGCAGTCCTCGGAGGTCCGGATCGCGGAGGTGCTTCATCAACCCGGCGATAATGAACTTCCCATCCGCGCCACAACGTCCCTGGAAATCTTTGCAGATGGGACCCTTGAGGATCTGAACGCGCGGGTGAACCTTCATGCCGCCGGTGTGACGGCCACGGCGGCCGATCACCTGGATCCGGCCAATGTCACCCTCGCGCTGCAATTGAAAGATGACCGCCTGACGCTTGAAGGAAACGTCCGCCAGAAACTTCTGGAGCCGATGGAAATCACCGGCTCCCTGCCTTTCAATGCGGCAGAGGTCATTCGATCCGGAAGGCTCGACAATCAAGCATTGCTGGATGTACGCCTCCGCCTCCCGCGCACATCGCTGGCGGTGGTTCCCACCCTCGTGCCGGACATCCGCAGATCCCAGGGCACGGCCTCGGTCGATGTGAGGGTTTCCGGCACGATTGAGAACCCTCAACTGGCCGGGAGCGTGGAGGCAGACATCAGCGCTCTACGAATGACCGACCCGAGCTTGCCGCCCGTGAATAATTTTGTCGCCCGGATGCGTTTTGCCGGAGACCAATTGTTGATCGAGCGCTGCGGGGGAATCATCGCCGGAGGAACGTTCGCAATCAACGGCAACATCAATTTTAAATCGCTCACCAATCCCGTCTTTGATCTCCGCCTCGGCAGCCGCAATGCGCTGGTCCTGCAAAACGATGACCTTTCCGTGCGTGTGAGCAGCGCGCTGCGTGTGAGAGGCCCATTGAACGCCGGCCTTGTGGAGGGGGATGTTTGGGTAACCCGCAGCAGGTTCTTTCGAAATATTGATGTCCTGCCCATCGGATTGCCCGGACGCCCGGCCCCGCAACCTCCTGAAGAGCCGGCCATGATCAGCTTTCCCGACCCTCCCCTCCGGGATTGGAAATTTGACGTCCGGATCCGGACACAGGATCCCCTCCTGGTTCAAAGCAATCTTGCCGTGGGCCGGATTCTTATGGATCTGCGATTGGGCGGCACGGGTTTGCGTCCTTGGATGGATGGGATGGTGAACATTGAGGATCTCACAGCCTCCCTGCCGTTCAGCCGCTTGCAAATCACCAATGGTCAGGTTTTCTTCACTCAACAACAG
Source organism: Terrimicrobiaceae bacterium (assembly GCA_041738805.1). Lineage (GTDB taxonomy): Bacteria > Verrucomicrobiota > Verrucomicrobiia > Chthoniobacterales > Terrimicrobiaceae > JAJTZA01. The sequence goes on from JBGSPC010000274.1 coordinate 14,037, forward strand.
CCGTTTGTTCCGCAACTCAATATCAGCGGGACGTCCACGATCCGGGATCACGACGTGAGTGTATTTATCACCGGCTCCGCATTCAATCCCGAGGCGTTGTTTACCAGCAATCCTCCTCTGCCACAGGCGGAGGTTGTCTCGCTGATCGCCACCGGAATGACGACCAGTGAACTCTCGGGTGACCCGAATGCCCTCGCCGGGCGTGCTGCCTTTTTGGTTTTTCAACGTCTTTACAATAAATTCTTCCGACGCGGCCGGCCGGCCCCGCCTGACAATTCGTTTCTGAGCCGCATCCAGTTTGACATTGGAGCCACCGATTCGCGCACCGGCCGCCAATCCACCTCCATTCGCGTGCCGCTCTCAGATCAGATCATGCTCTCAGGCGGGCTGGATGTGGGTGGTAATTTCCGGGGACAGGTCAAATATCTCATTCGGTTCAAATGAAACGGCTCACCCTATTTTTTATGGCTGCGGTGGGTGTCTTTGCCCAGAGCGATGTTCCCCCTGAACTGGAGGAGCCCCTTGCTCCGGACGACCTGCCGGTGCTGGATGCGCCCGCTCCAAGAAGCCCCGGCAAGCTCACTCTGGAATTTGTCGGGATATCCGCCTTCACGGACCGGGTTCTTCGGGAAGGAATCGCCGTGCAGATCGAGTCGATTGAGGAATTCGGACTTGATGATCCGGGGGCCTATGATGCCGCGTTCGGCCTGGAATCCTTTTATCGAAAGAATGGATATTCCTCCGTGGAAGTAACTCCCGGCATTGTTGGTGCGTGGACCTTGCGACTGGCGGTCACTGAGGGGCCGGTGACCAGACTGGGGCCGGTCGTCATCGTCGGGAACAAGGGTTTCGACACGGCAACTCTCACCGGATATCTGCTGGGTCCGTTGCGCGAACGATTTCCGCGGGTCCGGCGTGATGCGGAACTGCCGTTTGTGGAGTCGGATATTTTTGAAGGGGTCGCCTTGGTGAACCGACTCTATGCCACAGGGGGATATTTGGATGCTGTTGTGGACGGGCCGAATGTTGTGATCAATTCCGATGGCACGGAGGCCGGCGTCTCGATCACTATCAACGAGGGAACACAATACCGCTTCGGCACCATCCAATTTGCGGGGGAAACAATCTTCGGACGTGACGAGCTTCTTGGAATTGTCGCCGAACAAACCAGCGACATTTTTACAGAGGGCCGATTGAATGCAGCGAGGCGTGCCATGGAGGATTTTTACGTCCGTCGCGGGTACTTCCAGGCTTCAGTCGAGGCGGAGGGCGACCTTGCCAGTGCCGTGGAGGGTCGGGTGCCTGTTCACTTTGTTATCACGCCAGGCCGGATGTTCCGTTTTGATGGCATCACCGTGGAAGGCAATGACGGCGTCAAGACGGCCTTTATTGAGAGGCGAATGCGCCGTCTGAGCGGCAAGGTGTACGACCCCGCGTTGATCGACAAAAGCTTTCGCACGCTCATTCAGACAGGTCTTTTTCGCAACGTCCGCATCACACCCGAGGCAACGTCGGGAGATCAGGTGCGTTTGCTGGTGACTGTCGAAGAGTCCAAACCGAAGGAGTTCGGCGTGGGTCTGGGATACGCGAGCTTTTACGGCGGGATCGTGAGCGCGAGCTATCGGGATCGGAATCTGTTTGGCACCGGCCGCTCACTGCGGATGGAAGTCGAGGCCAATCAGCGGGGTTTCACAGGAGAGGTGCTCTACACCGATCCCTGGCTGTTTGAGACCGACTACCAACTGCGTCTCCGGTTGTACGGGATCAGCGAGACGTTGAAAGGCTACTCGAAAAATGAGGTCGGATTTCAGCCAGGGATCACGCGGTTCATCACCGGGGCATGGCAGGTTTCGGGATTTGTCTCCGGGAAGAATGTGGCGATCAAGGATGTTGAAATCCGGCCGACCAGTCTCGTGGGATTGCAGGATTATACCGTGTTTTCCCTTGGAATTTCGCAAACCCTGGATTTCAGAAACAATCCAGCCCTTCCTACAAAAGGCGTTCTTTTTAGCACGTCCTTCGAGGTCGCGCCGAATGGGGTGGGGGAGGTGGCCTTTGCCCGCGGCCTTGCCAGTTTCTCGTGGTATATTCCGGTTACCTCAAAATCCACATTGGCGCTGGGAGCACGGGCCGGTATCATTTCGCCGCTGAGCAGTGATGGGATCCCCATTGATGAGCGGTTCTTTAATGGCGGTGCGACGACGGTGCGCAGCTTTTCCGAACTGACGCTTGGCCCGCGTGATCGTGGCGGGTATCCGCTCGGAGGCCAGGCAAGGACTGTTTTTAATGCCGAATACACCTTCCCCATTTATGGTGATTTGTATGGGGCGGTTTTTGTTGACGCCGGAAATGTGATCTCGGAAGCCGCGGATTTCGGGATTGAGGAAATGCGATACGCTATTGGTGGCGGCTTGCGATACAACCTGCCGATTGGAGCGATCCGGTTCGACTATGGATTAAATCCGTCCCCAAGGCCGGGGGAGACGCAGGGGGCCTTTCATTTTGCGATTGGCGTCGCATTCTGATCGCCCATCGGTGATGGAATCTTGCTATTCACCGGAGACAAAACGTGGCGATAGGCATCCGCATAAAAGTCCAACGCTGTCAGAAAAAGTCCGCAAATAATTGGACCAAGCGCAAAGCCGATCAGACCAAACAGATATAACCCGCCAATTGTGCCAACGAGAATCAGCAGGTCCGGCATGCGGGCATCCCGCCCCACAAGGCGGGGACGAAGCACGTTATCAATGGTTCCCACGACTCCTGCACACCACACAAGGAGCAAAGTGGCGGTTAGCGATTCTCCTGATAAATACAAGGTCACAACCACCGGAGCCCACACAAGCGCCGGCCCGATTCCCGGAAGAACGGACACAACAACCATAACCGCCCCCCAAAATGCGGCCCCATTGATCCCTGCAAAGTAGAAAGCGATTCCCCCCAGGGTACCCTGGATGAGCCCGATCACCACGGTGCCCTTCACCGTGGCCTTGGTGATCGACATGAACCGCTCCACCATGGCATCCCTCTCGTCATCCTGCATGGGGATGTAATAGAGCACACGTTCCATGATGGTCCTGCCATCCCGGAGAAAAAAGAACATGGCATAAAACATCACAAACAAGCTCAGGAAGAAACCGGCTGTGCCGGCGGTGATCGCCGTGATTTTTCCCATGAGGTAAACGCCAGCCGACTGTGCCGCTGTCCCAAGCGATGTCACGAGATCCTCGGTGCTCGGGATCGTGTCTGCCAACCAGGGCACCGCGCTTGTCACCAAGGCTCGAAGCCTGCCAATCCCGTTCCCGTCCACGTTGGCTTGCAACCACGGGATCGCATGCTCGCTGAGCCCCATCGCTTGATGAGCCACCAATGTGAGAAGGGCACTGACCGGGCCGAAAAGAATGATCATGACTGTGAGCACGGTTAACGCCGCAGCGGTCCCTCGTTTGCCGCGAAACAGCTTCACCAAACTGCGTTGGAGGGGATAACTCAGGCCACTCAATATGGCGGCAATGAAGAGGGCCTTCAGGAGCGGCCAGGCCACAGCAAGGAACAATCCCGCCGCCACCAAAACCAGGATCAGCACGAAGCTTCCACGGAACTTGCTGGACTTTACATCAGCAGATTCCATGAAAGCGGTAAGTTATTGAGGCCAGTCGGCATGGCAGTAGATCGCATAACAGCCCCTTCATGCGGGTGTGAAGCAAGCAGGAAATCGTATCGACTTCTAAATATCCTGCAAATTCTGCCTCAGATTATCTATTGTGAGACACTACACTGGCTGGGAGCGGAGGCTCGTATTGGTAATCGGGATCAATGGACTGACGACGAAGGATCGCGTCAATTTCCTTCCAAACACCTATCAGCCCATGGGGTGTCGGCGGTAGGTCGTGGCGGATCATCTGGTGCAGACGGTCCAGATGATAACACGGCACAGCCGCGTACATGTGGTGCTCGATATGATAGTTCATTTGCCAGTAGAGGAATCGGACAAAGGGATTGAGCGTGAAGGTTCGGCAACAAAGCCGGAAGTCATTCACATTGTCTTTGAGCCCGACATGCTGGGTGTTGTTACAAAGAAAAAAGAGCCATCCGCCATAACAGGGGCTGAACGAGATGAGCACGGGGATAATCCATTGCCCAGTGGCCAACCCCGCAGCCACTACCAAGGAATGCCCGAGGAGCAGAAATCTTGCCCACCGAATCGCAGACGCACGGTTTTTGGGATCTGCTTCAGGGTAAAGCGTGAGTTCCCATTCGCCCTGGAACTTGCCCCTCGCAATGCGCAGCGTGGTTGGCAGAGTCCCACGAAAAAAGCCCCATGGGTAAAAAAACCCCACTTTGAGCACATGCCACAGCATGAGCTTCACAGGCAGGACCACCTCCAGATCATCGGGCGGGTGCAGGGTGTAGCGATGATGGCGGGTATGGCTCGCTTGGAAGGTTTCGTGGTTAATCCATCCCAGGAAGGCAAAGACATGACAAAAAAAGCTGTTGAGCCATGAGGTCTTGAACACGGTGTTATGTCCGAGCTCATGGACGGCATTGATGAGGAACGCGGCCACCATGCCGTAGAGGAAAACACATCCCAGCGTGAGCCACCATTGGGCATGATGGAAGGAAGACCAAGAGGCGAATCCGCTCATGGCTAAAAGGGATAGATAACCCAAGGTTTGGATCGCAGCTTTGAAATCACTCTTGGCGTGAAGGGATTTCACAGCATCCGCAGGGAGTTTTGTGCGATACCATGTGATGGCGACATTCCTTCGGACGTTTTCCGTGAAGGCAGCCAAGGGCGGCTCTTGATGAAGAGAAGAGGGAACAGGAGGTGACATCGCCCGACCCTAAGGATCTCATTCTTCTTTTGCTTTCGAACAAGTACCACAGTACTTTTTCAAACATGGCCCTCCCGCCCTTCCTCCGGTCTGCTTCACGTACGGTGATGGACCTGCGCTCTTGTGGAATCCCTTCGGTTCCCGACTTTGGGCGCTATAATTACTCGCGGGCAAAGCAGGGCTTGGAAAGTCATCGACATCGTGGCGCGATGGAAATTTGTTATCTGGTTCGGGGACGTCAGACGTATTATGTCGGAGGCCGGAGATTCTGTCTCCGGGGAGGTGATGTGTTTCTCACGTTGCCTGATGAAATGCACAGCACGGGGGGAGAGCCAGAAGAAAAAGGATTGTTGTATTGGATGGCCTTAAAACATCCCGATAAAACTCATGGCGCCTTGGCAGGGCTCGACCGCCGTGACAGCCGGTGTCTGTGGAAAGAGCTGAACTCCGACGGCAAGCGGCACTTCCCGGGATCTCCCAACCTCAAACATCACTTGGATGCCATCACCGAACTGTTTCACGCTCCCCACAAGCCTCTCAAGGCGGCAATCATGACCCACAAAATCCAGGCGTTTCTTTTCGATCTGCTGGATGCCAGAAACCGGTCAGAGGACGCCGAGGGAAATCACATTTTTGAAGCGGTGATTCGTCACATCAAAAGCCATTTGGATCAGCCCGAGGCCCTGAAAGTGGAGGATCTGGCTGGGCTGGCAGGACTATCCGTGTCGCGCTTTAAAGGCCGATTCAAAGAAGAGCTGGGAATTCCCCCCGCGGAATATGCCTTACGCCTACGGGTTGAAGAGGCCGCTCGGCGGCTGAGACGTTCTGGTGTTTCGGTGACCGATGTGGCGATGCAGATGGGGTTCTCGTCATCCCAATATTTTGCCTCCGTTTACCGCCGATTCACGAACACAACGCCACGGGAGGCCAAAAATTGATCCTCGCGCGTGCCTTCGTGACGCTCTGATGGATTTCGATTTCGTGACAACGCCTGCTGGGTTAGCGTGTTTTTTTCAATGCTGACGGATTTGCGACTACACGATTTTCGACCCTTTCCGGGACTGGAGTTTCACCCGGTGCCGGGGGCCAATTTTTTGGTGGGCCCCAATGCCCAGGGAAAAACGTCGATCCTTGAGGCAGCGTGTTTGCTTTTGCGACTGCAATCTCCGCGCACTAACACGCTCAATGAATGTGTGAGGTTCGGGACTCCCGGGTTTTCCATTGACGGACACTGGGCGGACCGGCACTTGCATGTCAAATATGTGGGCAAGCTGAGGCATTTCGCTTTGGATTCCAAGGCACAGTCTTCGGCAGCCGATTACCTGGCTGTGGCGAAAGTCGTTTGGATTTCGAATGGAGACCTTGATCTCGTGCGCGGGGGAGGAGCGTTCCGGCGGCGGTTTATGGATTTTCTGGGGGTGCAACTTGTGCCCGGGTACTTGCATCAGTTGCGGACTTACGAGCGCGCGCTGAGGTCGCGGAATGCGCTTTTGCGGGAAGGACGTCCCCGCCGGGAGGTCACCGCGTTTGATTCCCCGCTGTGCGGGGCCGGGGATTTTTTGTTGGAGGCGCGGGCCCGTTTGGTGGCCGGGCTTGCCCCGGCAGCCAGGGAAGCTTATCGGGCAATCTCCGGCACGAGTGAAAACCTTGGGGTGGACTACAAAGCGGGGTCAGGGTTTCCCATGACTGAAGAATTGGCCGCCTCCTCTGCCAATGAGGAGCGACTCCGGACCACAACGGTGGGACCGCACCGCGACGATGTGCCGCTCGTGCTTGATGACAAACCGGCAGCTTCCTTTGCGTCGGAGGGCCAGCAACGATCAATTGCATTAGCCCTCAAGTTGGCTCAAGCCCGCGAAATCGCGTCGGGCACCGGACACGAGCCACTCTATCTGATCGATGATGTGTTTGGCGAACTGGACCCCACACGGCGGAACAACCTGCTTGCCGCGCTTCCGGAGGCGGCCCAAAAACTTGTGACAACCACTACGTTGACATGGCTGGAGGAGGCGCCATGGTCAGCCAAGGTTTTTCAGCTTCGGGATGGAAGTCTGCGTTGTGATTGAAGGTGCCGTGCAGCGATTCTTCGTTCAGCAAAAAGTCGGCGGGCAAGGGACTGCCCAGCCCTACCAATGTAAAAACGTGCTGGCGCAAGCGCGATGCGCCCCTTGATGGTAGGGCGCGGCAGTCTCCACCTTTGCCAAGGCTACGGCGAGACAAGCCTTGCCCGCCCACTTCTCTCTTGAAAACCTCATGTCGGATTTAAGATTCCCACTACCGGTCAATAACTCTCAAGCGCTCCCGCATCACGCCCCTGTCCCATCGCTTTAACGCCCCGCATGTCACGCCGGGAGGGGCCATCAAATTGCCAGGCATAGAGTTCCTCAATCGTGGTGTGGGCATCTTTGAGCGTTCCATGAGCAATGCGCATAAATTCGAGGGTGCCGTCAAAGTGGTTGCCTGTTGGTGTGCCTCCCACATACAGATCCGCCTGATTCGCCAGGGAAACCGGCCCAAGGCCCTTGCCGGTCACGTCCAACTTTCCGTCTACAGAGATGGTCAGCGTTTCCGCACCACGATCAGCCTCAACAATCACATGGTGCCACTGCCCATCGGTGAGTTGAGACTTTGAAGTCAGTTCGGCGCTGACACCATCCCCGCCGGTCACTAAGAACACCGCCCGCCCGGACTTGAGCTGAAGCGAATAACCCGCCCCCTGCTTTTTGGAAACAATCAGCCCATCCTTCTCAGCCTTGAAATAGACCTCGATCAAAAAATTGCTCCGATGGATCTCCGGGTTTTTCAGGTCTTCCCCTTCAAAGGTGAAGGATTGGGGATTCGCGTCTTGTCCATGTTGGGGTTGGGTCGGCAACTCGGTTGTGAAGGGTTTGTTCATCGTGGCGTCACTCAGAGTCGCGTAGGTCTTATTATTTGACGAAAACTGCAGCGCCCCCTTGGTGAAATTTTCAAGCGGTCCTTCTTTAAAGTCGTCAGGTGTGATGTTAACGGCTCTGAGCGGGAACCGCGGGGCTTTCTCAAAATGATCCCGGTCTGTCATGTAGTCATTGGCCCGCCAATGCTCGTCAATCAGATGGGTCGGGTCATTTCCAGCCGGATAAAAGTTCCATTCTGCGACGACGCCATACAGAGCCCAAGGCACAAAAGCCGCCGCCCCTTGATCCACCGCTGCGCTGCCGTCTCTGAGCCGGAAATCGCCTGCAGCCGGATCACGCAAGGGAGGAGCCTGATCTTCCGTGCCCAACCCGGACGCCAGGCTTTGGTTTTTCACCAAGGCCGCCCGGAAGTCCTCCAGCGATTTGTGGCTGCGGCCTGATGGTTCAAAAACCCCCATCGTGCCAAAATCATAAAACACATTGCGGGCAAACGCGTTTGTCTCCAGCGCAAAATGCTCTTTCTGTTTTCCAGCGTCTGCCGCATTCGCATCCGCTTCGGATTCGGCGGGTTCGGAATGACGGAACACATACTCGCTTATGCCCTGCCACACATTGCCCAGGAATTTGTTGCGACCCGCATCCGGGGCCTGCCGCCGTGAGCCGGCATAAAAGTTGTAGGCGGTGTTATTAAAAAAGGTGTTTTGGAAACTGTGGATTTCCTGAAACGCTGAGTGATTGACCAGGGGACTGGTGGGGTCATTGGAAAGGCCCCAGGCGATGTTATTAAAAACATACGTTTTGAAGCCTCCATCCAAATAATAGGCGTGACCAAAGCCCGGCGACTTTTTGTGGTAAATCCTGCGGCCCTCCCATTGACCCCGGGCGTCGAAACTCAGGTTGTTGAAAATGTAAACCGGTCCATGTTGCCAGCTTTCAATTCCGCCGAAGTCATTGCTGTTTTGCATGGTTTTCCAGGCTTTGTTTTGATGAATCAGAACCCGCACGAAAGGCACATCCCCGCGGGTTGCGCTTTTGCCGGGGGAAACATTGATGGCCTGGGCCCCGCTTCGCTCAACCACATTTCCGGCAATGTGGGCACGGAGGGGATGGTTCATGTCAAACGCGCATCCGCGCTCGAAGCGGGGCGCACGAAAACCGACATTTGTCGCATAATTCCGGAGCAAGTTGATGTTATCCAGGACACCGACCGGATGGGAAAGTCCCCACACGGTCCCATCGCTGAAATCGGCGGCACCCACATCGGCATTCCGGAAAGTATTGTCCTCCACGGTGATGTCCCGAACGGCTGAGTCTTTGCCAAGGGCACGCAAGCGGATCCCCATCACCACATCCTCAAACACACAATTTGCCACACGGAAGTTTTCCACATTCCCCCAAAGCCGGATACACGCCGGTTGAGCGTCGGGACGGATATCATAAGGCATCGTCCGGAAATTGAAAGCCACCACATCCAGATTCCATGGCTGGGTGGTCCACCGAAAATCGAGGCCGCTGATTTCCACGTGTTTGACATTGTTGCCGAGGATCAGATCCGCATGTTGACCGGCTTCCAGGCGCACCGTGTTGGGATCGATGCCTTCCGCCAACCGCAGATACAAGGTGCTGGATTTTTTATCGAACCAAAACTCGCCTTTGGGGTCATCCAGGTATTGCGGCTTGTCCTCGAGATAATACCGCATCCCGCGAAAAACAATCTGACTTCCCCCACCGGTCCAGTTCTCAAACTTCACAGATCCGTCCGCCGGATCAAATGCGCTCACCCGGTTCGGAAAGGGCGTGCCCATCACCCACCCGAATTCAGAATACATGAGCGCCCCTTTGACGAAGTCCTCGTCCCTCCCTTTCAGGTTTGCAGAGTCATTGGCGGTGAATCCGCTGCGCGGCTCGAATGGATGAGGCTCGTTCGTCCATTGGAACCATTCGGCCTTGTGATCTTCGAGTTGGCTGGTCCAGTTGGGATGACGGGCCAAGGGAATCCGAATCGCCCGGCCGTCCTTGTCGATTCTCCAAAGCGTGCGGGGAGCAAAATCCAATTTCGTTTTCCATACCTGCCCGGGATCGCTGATCTTCGGGTGGTCGGCACCCTGTGTCCACCCCGTGACGGTTTGCGACCCGGCAATCGTGGCTGGCCCCGCCCCCCACTGCGGATCACGGGTCAAGCGGATCGGTTTTCCTGGTTGGCCTTGTTCTTTGATGGTGATCTGCCCGCGATAAACCACTCTGCCTTTGAAGACATAGGTTTGGATCCCTGTCGCCGCTTTCGCTTGGCCTTCGGCCTGATTATCCCAAGGATGATGCTTCCATGGAGTCTCCCGGGAGGCACCGTCATTTTGATCCGAACCCTTCTCAAAATCGATAAAACGAACGGGCTCTTCGGCTTGAAAAACAAATGGCTTTGGCATCCATTCCATCTGTCCGCCTTCCGCAATACGAACGTATTGCTTTTGCCACGCAAATTCCGCGTGGGCCACACCGCTGGCGATCGTGAGGAGGAGAACAGGGAGGGGGATTTTCATGAGGGGCAGTCTGAAGACTCAAACAGGTACCACTCGCACAGGAATCCCCCGTCCGCCAAGATACTCTTTTGCTTGCGCGATCGTGAATTTTCCAAAGTGGAAGATGCTCGCTGCCAGCACGGCATCGGCTTTTCCATGGTCGAGAACCTCAGCGAGGTGATCGAGTTCTCCAGCACCCCCGCTGGCAATGACCGGAATCGAGATGGCCTCCGAAACAGCGGACGTCAAACCAATATCATAGCCATCGCAGGTGCCGTCCGCATCCATGCTGGTTAATAAAATTTCGCCCGCCCCTCGCCGGGCAGCCTCTTTGGCCCACGCCACAGCATCCAGATCTGTGGGGGTTCGCCCACCATGGGTATAGACCCTCCAGCGGCCGGGACCATCGCGTTTGGCGTCAATGGCCACCACGACACACTGTGATCCACACACGTCCGCCGCCCGTGAAATCAGCTCCGGCTCATGAATCGCCGAGGTATTCACACTCACCTTGTCAGCGCCCGCAAGGAGCATGATGCGGAAATCCTCAACGGTGCGGATCCCGCCACCAACCGTCAGCGGCATAAAACAGCGCTCGGCCGTTCTCCCAACCACCTCGACCATGGTGGCCCGCCCGTCTGATGACGCCGTGATATCCAAAAACACCAGCTCGTCGGCCCCCTGGGCGTCATAGGCACTCGCACACTCAACCGGGTCCCCGGCATCCCTGAGGTCCACGAACTTCGTGCCTTTCACAACGCGCCCGTCAGTGACGTCGAGACAGGGAATGATCCGTTTTGCTAGCATCACCCCACTCTGATGCCCGCTTCCAAAAAATCGAGGAAATGATGAATCGGCTCAAAGGGGTTGCAGTCCGTGAGATGTTTACTAGCTTTAAGCCTGCTGCAGGTGGCAGGAAAAATTAACAGGGATGTTCACAACGCAAAATCACAAGAGGTTATTGGTTTTCCTTCGTCTGCCCGCACTGATGGCCACAGTCTTTCTGGCGGGCTGTGCGGGCTTTGAAGGGTCATACGGGCCGGGGGCGGGGCATTTTGACACGGTGGTGGTGGATGCCGGCCATGGAGCCCATGACCCGGGGGCGAGGGCTGTTTCGGGATCCCGGGAAAAAGTGCTCGCTTTGGACACCTCCCTCCGCCTCGCTAAAATTCTGAGAAGCAAGGGGCTCAAGGTCATCGAAACCCGGACTACCGATCAGTTTATTCCCTTGTCGCGCCGTGCCGAAATCTCGAATCGAACGGGAAATGCCATTTTTGTGAGTGTGCATTACAATTGGAGTCGCAGGAGGGGAGCAAACGGCATCGAAATATATTACCTCAATCCCCGCTCCCGGCGATTGGCTGCCAATGTGCTGAAAGAAACCATGCGTGGCTACTCCACGACCAATCGCGGTGTCAAAACCGCGAGATTCCATGTCCTCCGCAAAAACAAGCGCCCCGCCATCCTCTGCGAACTCGGCTTTCTCTCAAACCCCAAAGATAACAGCCAGGTTCAGAAACCCGCCATCCGTCAGAGGCTGGCTGAGCGGATCGCCGCCGGGATCCTTGCAGAAAAGGACGGGAGATCTCCCTGATTCGATCGTCCCGGGTTGGAAAAGTATCAGCCTTTCGCGCATCACATCACCTTGCCAATCCGGGCCGAAGGTGTGCTGGTGCGGGAGCCCGAGACGGCTCCCAGAAGTTGTGACCCGAGGGGAGATTCGGGGGTTATGACTGTGATAGACACTCCGTCATAGGTCACCTCCGTCCCGCCACCCGACGGAGTCAGAAAAAACCACTCATGGGCCTCCGGAAACTCAAGCTGGATCAGGGCTCCCAGATTGATCGGCTCGTTGTTCGCGAAGTCATGGAGTTTCAAGCTCTCCAGGGCTTCAATGGCCTGAGCCGATGATAACGCCATTTGGGCCAACCCATCGGCAAGGTAGTTCTCTTCAATCGAAAGGGTGTCATATTTGCTTTTGGCCTGACTCTCGGGGTCATTGCCCTGATCCCTGGTCAGCTTGGAAACCTTGCGGCGGGATTCCATTTCTTCCCGGAGTTTGTCCAGCACGAGGGCCAGGATGTGGGACTTGTTCATGAGGGGGATCTTGAAGGAAGAGCCATGAATATTTAAAGGCATTTTGCGTTACAGATTTTGTGAAGAGCTTTTTATTGATCTCCGTGACCTGCGTTTTGGTGGCAACCCCTCTGCGGGCTCAGAACTCCGATGCGGCCGCTCTGGCCTCGGGCTACGCCAAGGCTTTTCAGGAGATGCGTGGTTACCGGGCTTCGATTGTTTATTTGGGGGAAACCGACACGGAAGTGATTCGAAATATCCGATCTCTGCAGGCTTTTTGCGGGGTTCTGCTCGTGACCAACCAAAATGGGAGCTCACAAATTCTGGACCCTGCAAGAATCGAGCGGATCACGGATTTCTAAGTTTCTTGTGTCATGCCCTCCCTGGGCCTCCGGCATTTTGCTTGTTTCCCTCCTTTCATTCCTTGCGGCAGGTTGCCCCTTTTGCGCTTAATGAGGAATGACCGAGCCTGCCCCGCATGATCCCTACGCCGTGTGGAGGTATGCGGGATATCGCCGGTATCTGATTGGCACCTTTGCGGCGTCGTTTGGCGGGCAAATGACGGCCGTGGCTGTGAGTTGGCAGGTGTATCAATGGACGGGGTCCGCCACGGCTTTGGGATTGCTGGGGCTGATCAATGTGCTGCCCTTGTTGGTCCTTTCCCTGCCGGCCGGCATGCTGGCGGACCATGCGGACCGGCGCAAGGTGGTTGCGGCAAGCACCGGCGGGATGGCGGTCCTGTCCCTGGCTTTGGCAGCCGTGAGTTACTGGCAGGAATCGATCCCCCAGCTTTCCTGGTTAACCATGGCAAACGGGTGGCTGGCTGCCATTGCCGGTGTTTTCGAGCGGGAGGTGGACCCCGCAACGCTGAATTTTTCCCAACCGGCGCTGCCGCTGCTCTTTGTCCTCCTTTTTTTGATGGCTGTGCTGCGCATCGGCGGAATGTCGTCCCGCTCGGCTTTGGTTCCTTTATTGATTCCTGCCAACCGGCTGAGTAGTGCCGTGACATGGAACTCCAGTGCGTTTGAGGTGGCCACGATGGCGGGGCCGGCCTTGGGGGGTTTTCTGATCGCGTGGACGGGATTCCCTCTCATTTATCTTCTGAATGCAGCCACAGCCCTCCTTTTGGTGGTCCTCCTGTTCGGGGTGCGCTATGCGGAAAATCCGCCATTGCCTTCGGCTCCGCCTTCTCTTCGAGGCATGATTGCCGGCGCAGAGTTCATTTGGAGCCGCAAACGCATCCTGGCGGCAAGCACCTTGGACTTGTTTGCGGTCTTGTTGGGAGGAGTCACCGTGCTTCTACCCATCTATGCAGACCGCATTTTGGACGTTGGCCCGGTTGGCCTGGGTTGGTTGCGCGCCGCGCCCTGCTTTGGGGCCTTTGCAATGGCAACATGGATGGCCCATCGGAGAACGTTTCAAAATCCGGGCGTGGTCCTTCTTTGGGCGGTTGCGGGTTTTGGACTGGCGATCGTGGTTTTTGGTCTTTCGACCTGGTTGTGGCTTTCCTTGCTGGCCCTGTTTGCGACGGGCGTGTTTGACAACGTCAGCGTGATTGTGAGGCAGTCCCTGGTGCAACTCCTGACCCCCAACCACCTGCGGGGCCGGGTCGTTTCGGTGAATCAGATTTTTATTGGTTCCTCTAATGAGGTGGGTGCAATGCGGGCTGGCCTGATGGCTGCCCTGATCGGCCCGGTGGCTGCGGTGACATGGGGAGGGATCGGCACCATCCTTGTGGCCGTGCTGGTGTTCAAGCTGGTCCCCCAACTCCGCACCACACCCCCGCTTGACCGGCTTCGTCCAGAATAATCGGGCACGTATTCCTCCTCGCTTCCTGATTTCAACCTCGTAGAATCGCGCTGGTTATTCATGGAGAAATCCAAACTCAAAACCCATCACAGCATCTCTGAACACGAAGGGATCGTGGATATCATTCCCGAATCACAGGGAGAACGGGTTAATATTGCCTTTGATCCCAGCAAGCTGGATGAGGAAGATATCCGGCGTATCGCGGCGGAGCATTTGAAGCCTGTCATTGAAGCCGGACCCGGGGGCTTGCAGCGGTGGGTGATGCGTTTGGACGGGCAGGCCTGCGAGGCCGCCGCGGCCAAGCTTGAACGCCGGATTCAAAATGTGCCGGGTGTCCGTCGCGCGACAGCCACCTACATCGGCCAGGTGCTTTGTTTAACGTTCGATTCTTCCGTTTCGGATCAAGCCTCGGTGTTGAAAGGTATTCAAGCGGTCGGCGCGAAGGTTGAGCCCCTGAAAGCCAGGCCGACCTCGCGGCAACCGTTTTTTGAGCGACTGCGATCCGGGGATTTGAACGAGGAGATCTCTTGCGGGGTGGGATTATTTTGCCTGATTCTGGCTGTGGTCTTGGAAAGCACTCTGGGCAAAGGGCTCCTGACCGGGTGGCTCTACGGGGGGGCTTATGTTTTTGGTGGGCAGAAAGGGGTGCGATCCGCCATCGCCTCCCTGCGGGAAAAAACACTCGATATTGATTTGCTGATGGTGCTTGCCGCGCTGGGTGCTGCCGCCGTGGGTGCGCCCTTCGAAGGTGGTTTGCTGCTCTTTCTTTTCAGTTTTTCCAACATCCTGCAAAAACATGCGTTGGAGCGCACCCAGCGGGCTATTGAATCTCTCCTGACCCTTCGCCCTGAAAAGGCTCTCCGAAAAACAGCCGCCGGATCCGAGCTGGTCCCCATCGAATCTTTGAAAATCGGAGATGTGGTGATCGTTCGGCCCGGGGAGTTGCTGCCCGTTGATGGCAAAGTGACCGAGGGCAACAGCCATGTCGATGAAGCCAGCCTGACCGGTGAGTCCATGCCCGTGACAAAAACGGTCGGCAACCCGGTTTTTGCGGGCACGCTGAACCAATCCGGCGGCCTGGAGGTTGAGGTTTCCAAAGCCTCCGAGGATTCCACCCTGGCAAAAATGGTGAAACTCGTTGCCGAGGCCCAAGCGGAAAAATCCACCACCCAGCGGTTTCTGGAGAAAGCGGAGCAGCGGTATGCCGCCGGTGTGATTCTTTTCACAATCCTTGTGCTGCTCGTGCCCTGGCTGGTTTGGGGTGAAGGTTTCACTGAAGCATTTTATCGGGCCATGACCGTGATGGTTGTCGCCTCGCCCTGCGCCCTGGTGATCAGCACTCCGGCCACCGTGCTCTCAGCCATCGGAGGGGCCGCCCGACGTGGCATCCTCATCAAAGGGGGCTCGCACCTCGAGACCGCCGCCCGCATTGACATCGTCTGCTTCGACAAGACCGGCACCCTGACCGTAGGCAAACCTAGCGTCACAGAAATCCTTACCCTCGATGACGCCATCACGCTGTCAAAAACTCAGCCCACCGGTGGTGCCGCTGAAGCGCTCCGGATCTGCGCCTCCCTGGAGGCAAAGTCGGAACACCCACTGGCCACCGCGGTGATGGCTGCCGCAAAAAGCGCCTCGCTCGAACTGCCCGCTGCCACGGCCTTTCAGTCGATCACGGGAAAAGGCGCAGAAGCAGAAATCGCCGGCAACCGATATGTGGTGGGGAGCAGCCGGTTTTTTGCCGAGCTTGGTGCCGGGCGCATGGTTGATTTCTCACCTCGTGTGGAGCCGTTGCAAGCGGACGGCAAAACCTGCATCTGGCTTGGGCGCCGGGGCCAGGGTGACCAGGTTGAAGTCGTGGCCGTCTTTGCGCTTGCCGACACCCTTCGCGAGGAAGCGCGTACCATTGTCGCCAAGCTCCATGCGGTCGGGGTCAAAAAAGTGGTGATGCTCACCGGCGACCAAAAAATGGTGGCGGCCGCCATTGCCCGCGAGGCTGGCATCGATGAATTCCGTGCCGAACTCCTTCCCGCCGATAAAGTGCAGGCCATCCGTCAATTCAAAGAAGAGGGCATGGTCATGATGATCGGCGATGGTGTGAACGATGCCCCCGCGCTGGCAACCGCGCACCTCGGCGTTGCCATGGGCGCTGCCGGCACGGACATCGCCATGGAGACCGCCGATGTTGTTCTCATGGGCGACAAACTCGAAAATATTTCAACCCTGGTTGGCATGGCCCGTCATGCAAAACGTGTCCTCACCCAAAACCTGGTTTTCGCGTCAGGAGTCATTCTGATTCTCCTCGCTGCCGCGCTGGGGTTTGCCCTGCCGCTTCCCATCGGCGTGATCGGTCATGAAGGCAGCACCGTTCTTGTCTGCCTGAACGGACTCCGCCTGTTGGCATACAAACCAAAAACCTCACATTGATTCATACAACTTAACACGGAAACGGCAGCAATCCACGGACGGCTCGGCGATCCGTCCCTAGCTTTTTATTGGTAGGGGCACATCGCCGAGGTGCCCGACTTATTTTGCACCTCCACGGTGTGTCTGGTATCATGCTGCACCAACCAGCACCTTGGCCCTCGCCAGAGACTCATCAAATGTGGCGCAGAAGTTATCGCGTCCCACCACGTCGATGAACCCCGCTTTTTTCAACATGAGCAATGGCTGCTGGTGAATGCCACTGAGTATGATGGTTCCACCCCGGTGGGTCATGCGCTCAACAATGCTTTCGAGCGCATTGAGGCCGGTGGCGTCCATTGCGGTGACAAGATGCAATCTCAGGATCAAAACTTTGGGCCAGTCGCCAAGATTGGAAAGTGCATCCTCCATTTTTTCGGCGGCCCCGAACAGGAAGGGTCCGAAAATGCGATAGACCAAAACGCCTTTGGGAATGGTTTTGCCCTGGGCGATGTGTTCCGGGCGTTCGAGCATGTCATCCTCGGTCACCTGGCTCACCTCAGTCGTCTCGGAAACCCGTTTAATGTAAAGGATCGCGGCGAGGACCATCCCGACTTCCACAGCAATCACAAGGTCAAAGACCACCGTCAGACCAAAGGTTGTCAGAAGCACCAGTGCGTCCCCTTGTGGCATTTTGTCGAGCCGCCGGACTTCATGCCATTCTCCCATGCGCAAAGCCACAACAACCAGGACCGCCGACATGGCCGCCATGGGAATATACGTGGCCCACTTTGCCGCAAGAAGGATGATACCAAGCAGAGTTGCGGCATGGATAATCCCTGACAACGGGGTTTTGGCGCCATTGTTGATATTGGCTGAGGTGCGTGCAATAGCTCCGGTGGCAGGCAGGCCGCCAAAAAACGGACAGATGAGGTTTGCGATGCCTTGAGCAATAAGTTCGGTGTTGCTGTCATGCCGCTCCCCGGTCAATCCGTCAGCGACAACGGCGGACAACAATGACTCGATAGCGCCAAGCAGGGCAATGGCCGTGGCCGGACCGATGAGGCTGCGGATCAGGCTCCATTCAATATGCGGAAGACCGGGCATGGGAAAACCTGACGGAATCGCATCCGGTCCGAACTTGCTTCCAATGGTTGCCACATCATGCACGTCGCCCCACCCCAACACGGCCACAAAAATTGTTGCCCCCAGCATGGCAACAATGGAGCCGGGGATGCGTTTGATCTTAAGGCGCGGCCAAATCAGGATGATGGTCAAGCATCCGGCCGCGAGCCCGAGAGAATAGGGATTCAGGGCTCCCAGATTTTTGACCAACCAGGGGATCTTTTCGACAAATTCCTGGGGCATGGCACTTGTCGCGGTCAGTCCCGCAAAATCCGGCACCTGCGTGAGCATGATGGCCACTGCAATCCCGGTCGTGAAACCACTCGTGACCGGCCAGGGAATATATTTGACCAATTTGCCCAAACCCGTGGCTCCCATAAGGATCAGGATCACACCCGCCATCATCGTCGCAAGCAACAGCCCGGTGTATCCGTGTTCGCTGATGATGAGCAAAATGATGGGAATGAAGGCCGCGGTGGGACCTCCGATCTGCACCCGGCTGCCACCCAGAGCCGCAATCACAAACCCCGCGATGATGGCCGTAAAAATTCCTAGCGCGGGGGCCGGAAGCGGCGTCTCCGCCCCGGCGGGCACGCTGGCAATCCCAAGCGCCAGCGCCAGCGGCAGCGCGATCAACCCGACCGTGATGCCTGCCAGGATTTCGCCCGAAAGCGAGAAGGGCATTCCCCGCGATCGGAGAAGCTCAAGGCTTTTGGGGTAAAAAAGAAACCGCTTCCCCACCACAGGTTTCATTGCGTCAGAAATAATCTCTCACGGGATTTGGCAGGACTTTTCAATTTGATATCCTTGGGAGTGCGGGGTGCTTTGGGCCACTCCAGAAAGGCTCCGCAGTGATCACAGAGGTCCAAGTCCGGTTCGAGCTTTGGGCGCACGTGACCACGTGGCAATCGGAGTTGGCAGGCTCCGCAGATTCCGTTCTGAACCGGAGCCAAACTTCGCTTCCCCTGCGCAACGAGCCGATCGTGATGGCCCAGCAGGGATGTCGGCAGGGTTTCCCTCAGGCTTTTGATAAGAACCTCCCGCTCTCCCGGCGAAAACGCCTCCGTCCACTCTTTCAGGGGGGCGCACTGGAGGTCATTGAGTTTGTGCAGGGTGATCAGGAGTCTGGCAAAATTATGCATGGCTCCAACACCACCCGCATGGGAGATGCCAGAGAGACAAAAAAGTGTGTATATGGCTGATAATCAGAGGAATATGTTTTCCCTTGGTGGCGGAATAAAATGATGATGATCTTAAAAGCGCGCAAGAAATGCTCGATTAAGGGAGTTAGTGCGCATAAATTGTATCTATTGAATGAGGGATGAAACCAATAAGCTTCGTGGAAGCCGTCACAGCGCTATCCGCCGTGCCCCCGTGCCATCAAGTCACCAGATTCATCTGCTCCTGTTCGATCCGGAACGGAGCTACGCGCCGGGGTTTCGTCAAATTCTGGAGATGGAGGGATGGCGGGTTTCAGAAGTTCGCACCGAGGCCTCGGCAGAAACGGTGGCCGGGAACGATGTGGTGAATGTGGTCATCAAAGCCTATGCGCAGGCGAAGGCACGGCCCGGGCTGATGGAGCGGCTCCTGGGTTTTTGTGCGGACACGGAATTTATTTTTGTGAGTCCCGAGGCCAATGTGCGCATGGCCATGGATGCGGTCCGGCGGGGAGCATTTGATTGCCTGCCGCTGCCCTGTGAACCCGCCCAGTTGGTGGAGTCTGTGGAGCGGGCGCTCCAGCACCAACTCCTTGCCGCCGAAAACAGTGTGCTGCTTGCCCGCCTGCATGCCCGCAACCCACCTGATGCCCTCGTGGGGGACAGCGGGGCCATGCGCGACGTTCAGGACGCCATTGCCCGTGTGGCCGACACGGATGTGACCGTGCTCCTCACCGGTGAGAGCGGAACAGGGAAGGAAATGATTGCCCGCCGGATTCATGAACTCAGCCGGCGCCGGGATGGCCCGTTTGTTGCGGTCAACTGCGCGGCCCTGCCGGACAGCCTCATTGAATCCGAGCTTTTTGGTCACGTGCGCGGGGCCTTCACAGGAGCAATGGCAGACAAGCCGGGAAGGTTTGAACTGGCGAGGGGCGGCACTCTGTTTCTTGATGAAATCGGGGACCTCTCCGCTTTGGGGCAGGCGGACTTGCTGCGTGTGCTGGAAGATGGGATTTTTCGTCCCCTCGGCAGTCACACCACAGTGCAGGCTGATGCGAGGATTCTCACGGCCACCAACCGGGATTTGGAGCGCGGTTGCCTGGAGGGGCGGTTCCGCGAAGACCTCCTTTACCGCCTGAATGTGATCACCCTCCACCTGCCGCCCTTGCGGGAACGACCGCAAGACATTCCCCGGTTGGCAGAAAATTTTGTTCTCCATTTTTGCTCCAAACACCGGCGTCCCCCCAAAAGCCTCTCCGCCCAGCTCCGGGGCGTGCTGCAAACCATGGTTTGGCGGGGAAATGTGCGACAGCTCCGCAATACCATCGAGCGCATGGTGCTGCTTGTTCCCGAACGCACTCTGACGCCGGACCACCTGCCACCCCACTTGCTGGATAGCCAACCCACCGCACAAACCGAGGGATTCCCACCAACCATGACCCTTGCCGAGATTGAGGGAGAATGGATCCGGCGAACGCTCGCCCGCTGCGGCAACAACCGCACCGAAGCCGCCCGCCAACTCGGCATCAGCCGCCGCGCGTTGCATTACAAGCTGAAGGCGTGATTTATTTTTTGACAGGATTAACAGGATTCACAGGATTTGCAGGAAAACGGTTCGGTCATGAATGGGGGTAAAAGGGGGTTTGCCCTGTTGGGCGAGCTCCATCCAGCACACACATCCTGGTGGAGTTGATGTTGTAGCCGCGGGACTCTGCTACCGCGCTCCTCACCCAATCTCTTCATCTCGCCAGTGGGGTCTCGGAATTTCTTTTTGCATTGCCCCATCCCCTCAGCAGGCTCAGGCTACTGGTGTGGAGAGCGCATTATTTTTTACGACCTTTGCCGCTCTGTTTGCGATTTGTAATCCCTTGGGGAATGCCGCGATATTTTTGAGTATCACAGGGGGCGAAAAAGCCGAGCTCCGCCACCAGCAGGCGCTCAAAGGCTGCCTCTACATGCTGGCCATCCTCCTCGTGTTTTTCTTTTTCAGCTCGGCGATTATGAATTTTTTTGGGCTGAGTCTTCCCGGAATTCGGATTGCCGGCGGGTTGGTGATTATGAAAATCGGTTTCAACCTCCTGAGCCCAAAAGAGCCGCAAAATCACACCCCTGAAGAACATGCGGAAGCCGTCGACAAACCGGATATTTCCTTCTCGCCCCTGGCAATGCCGCTGCTTGCCGGACCCGGGGCCATTGCCACTGTCATTGGATTAACGTCCAGCGCCAAGGCCTTCAACCTCTGGGATCATGGACAAATGCTCGCTGCCATCGGGCTCGTCTGTTTTCTGAGCTGGCTGATTTTACTGAATTCCGAACGGCTCCTCAAATTACTGGGCGTCAACGGGGCCAACGCCCTGACTCGGATCATGGGGTTTATCCTCCTGTGTATCGGTGTCCAACTCATCATCGATGGGGTCCTCGAACTGGTTCCAGCGCGTTGATCCGGAAATACATTTCGACAAGATTAACAGGATTCTCAGGATTCTCAGGAGGAGATTGGTGTTAGGTCCTCTAGAAATCTTGTTAATCCTGCAATCCAGTCAAAACCTCAGTCGCCATTTCCAAAAGTGAACCCATGACTTCTGACTGGAAGTCAGCGATTTTTTTTGAATACCATCAAATCCATGAGCGACACAACGCCCCAAAAATCCTACATGAAACCAGCCATCATTTTTGTGGTGGCGGCTATTGCAGCTCTGGTTGTGATTCTGGTGGTTTTGGCTTATGTCGGGGACGAGGTTCCGAATGAACTTCCTGCCGCCACCGAGACTTCTCCCGGAAATTGAACCTAATCAGGGCAACACCGCCCAGATCTCCACGATCCGGTTTTTGTCGAGGTTGGCCGCATCAAACATTTCCGAACTGCCCATCCCCACGCTGTGGGTGACGTTCATGATGCCGCAACTCTCCTTGAGCGTGTCCACCACCGCGCTGGCGCGATCGCGGGAGAGGGACAAATTTTTGTCAGGGTCCCCCGCTTTGTCCGCAAATCCAAGAACCACAAAAACCACGGTGGGGTCATCTTTGAAGTCGGCGAATTGAGGTAAGAGCAGCTTCTCCTTGAGGGCCTTGATGTGGGTGGGCGTGAGGGTTTTTTGGCCGGAAGCAAAAGGCACGGACATCAGTTTTCCCATCCCGCGAGCCCGCTCGACCTGCACATACAGTTTGTCTTTTTCTTCGTCAGAGAGCTTTGGCATCACGTCAATCCGGGAAAGAACTTCAGACTTCACCAGCTGGATTTCCGCATCCTCAACATCCATGGTCACCTCGGTGGCCGCTGTCACTTCCTCAATGGCCTTTGGGGCTGGAGCATCAACCCCCGCCGTGCCCGCCGGAGCCTCCGTGGCCGGAGCCGGGGTGGGCGAGGGGGTTGTAAGAGCCCCGGCATCCTTCGGACGATCACATCCCGCCATAGCCAACAACACAGCACAAAGAATCAATGTGAGTCTCATTCCTGCACTCTGAACCCAAAATCCTTTCAGGGGAAGCCTGTTCCTGATTGCGCTGCCCCGTTCCGTCTGCTACCTACAAAAGCAAGCGCGGCAGCAGGAATTCCCCTCAAAGGACGACCTGACTCCCGTCTTCACCAACTGCCGAAGTAGCACAGGGGTAGTGCAATCGATTCGTAATCGATAGGTCACGGGTTCGAATCCCGTCTTCGGCTCGGTGGAATTTCTTAAATTATTAAGTTTTCTCGCGTGAGAAAATGCCAATTTTCAGGAAAAAAATCCCGAAAAGCGGCTCTCCACCAAACAATGGGGATGAGGGCATTGTATATGTTGTTGGTTAGCCGCACTGAGCGATGACGCGCAAGCGGTAATTGTTAAAGTTTCTAAAGCCGTAAGCCCGGCGTTGAATGAGCTTCATCTTGCGATGGAA
>JBGSPC010000286.1:0-60754 GCA_041738805.1 Terrimicrobiaceae bacterium
TTCCATCGCAAGATGAAGCTCATTCAACGCCGGGCTTACGGCTTTAGAAACTTTAACAATTACCGCTTGCGCGTCATCGCTCAGTGCGGCTAACCAACAACATATACAATGCCCTCATCCCCATTGTTTGGTGGAGAGCCGATATTGGTGGAGAGTAGGGGGATCGAACCCCTGACCTCGTCATTGCGAACGACGCGCTCTACCAACTGAGCTAACTCCCCGAAACCCTAAAGTTGCCATTCCTTATGGAGGCTGACAAGACGGATATTTGTCGGGAGTTCGAGCAGCCTGTTTTTTTGCCTCCCGCGTTTATTGCTCAAAGCCCTTGGGATTTCTTCTCAAATCAAATACGGCAAATGCGCAGACTCGAGGGAGAGTTTTCAGGGCTGGCTGATGGGCTCGTCTTTTGACAGTGACAATTTCTGGTCCGTGATAAAGCTCTGCACGGTCATCGTTGATTCGTGAAACTGGAGGGACACAGCACCTGTTTCGTCCTGTCGGAAAAGAGGGATGCCAAGCCGGTCCAGATCCCGCACCATTTCCTCAGGCAGCATCTCAGAACGGGGAAAGTTCCGGCTGCTGGCTATGACGGCGGAAGGGGATGCTGCGACCCAGAGATCGGGAGGCGGGCTGATTCCACTGCGGTGGTTGCCTTTGATCAAAATATCACACGGAAGAGAATCCCGGGAATTTTCGAGCAACCAGTTTATCGTGAGGGGCCCTGCGTCGGAGAGCAGCAAAACCTTCCATGGTCCGATGTGCAGGCGTAGGACAAGCGCTTTATCATCCGCTTTGTCGCTGGTGATGGAATCAGGGGGGTAAAGGCATTGCACCCTGACATAATGTGACAAAAAAAACGTGTCTCCAGCCAGGATGGTCCGGTGTTCTGCCGGGTGGGAGGTCAGGGCCTTTTGAAAAGCCCGGCGGGTGGTGGAGCGGTCGGGAAGAGCGCTTTCGATGATTGTCTCCGGATTGAAAGCTTCAAGCAGGCTTTGTGCTGACCCGATATGCCCGGCATCTCCATGCGTAAGAACAAGAACTCTCAAACGATTGACTCCCTGCGATCTCAGGAAAGGAACCAGCGTCCACTCGTGTTCCATCAGCGGGCCGGAGTCAATCAAACTGAAATTGTTTCCTGATTGAACCGCCAAAGCCCCGCCTCCTCCAAAATCCAAAGCGGTGAGAGTTGCGATGGGGGGCGGCAGAACCGGTTTGCCCACATAAAAATAGGCTCCCGGCAGAGCCGCAAGAAATTCAACCGCCCCGAGAATTGCCCCGGCAAACAGCCAGTTGGTGTTATTAAACAACGTGGCGAGTCCGGTGGAGACCACTCCAGCCGCAAGAGACATCATGGCAAGCGCCATGACACAAAACGACAGCGGCACACACACCGAATTTGCCGGGATGGCGGCAATCGAAACCAAATGAAAGTAGGCATAGGTGAGCAATAACGACCCGCTCCAGGCAGCTAAAATCACGGCTCCAAAAGGCGCTCCCTTGCGGGCAAACCAGTCCCTCAGCTTTTCCTGGCGATTAAAAATTCGCTTGGGAATGAAGGGATCCACATCGAGGGGACGTCTGATGGATTCCGCAAGAGGAGCGGAAAGCAGGATGAGTGCAAAGACCACGAGAAAGGACATTTGAAACCCCGGGTTGAACAGCTCGCTGGTGTTGGCGAGCAGAAGAAAAAAGGCGGCTGCCATCAGGCTGTTCACCACAACAGCCGGGCGATTCAGAATCAACCCCGCGAGAACAAAGGAAGCCATCACCGCCGCACGAACGCTGGCAGGTTTCCAGCCAGTGATGAGGGCATAAAAGAAGAGAAGGGGAATGATCACAAAAGCCCGGCCTTTGGCACTGACACCCAAGGACGAAAGAACCAACCAGAGCAGCATGGCCAGCATCCCCACATGCAGCCCGCTCACGGAGAAAAGGTGCAGGGTCCCGGTCGCTCGAAAAACCTCATTCAAGGATTCCGGAAATGGGCGGGCGTCGCCAAGGGTCATCGCAATAATCAAATGGGATTCCCTGGAATCGGGGTCCAATCCTGCGGTGAGCGTTTCTCTGATTTTCTGTCCTGCATCCAAGGCCAGGGATTTCAGGCTCCAGCCCTCAAAGCTGGCTTCAATCGTGGCATCGGAAGGCGAATCGGCTCTTATCCTCGAAAAAATCCCCCGCCTTTCCATCCATCCCCCGCGATCGAAAGCTCCAGGATTCCGGGGTGACTCAAACGAAGCCAGCGAACCTCGAACGCGCACCAGATCTCCATACCCCGGAGGCCCTCCTCTCCAGTCCACCTGCATGGGAAAACTCACGTTGCCTTCCCACCCGGCTAATTGGATGCTCTCGATCTGCGCAGCAAAAGACGATCGCCCCTCTTCAAAAACATTGGGAGGCTCCAGAACACGCGCCTGAACCTCGACAACGGTCGGACCTGCCCATGCCAATGCGAACTTCGCAGCCGCCGACTCCCGACTCTGCCACCCGTGGAGCGCTGCAAACGAAAAGACCGTTCCCACAACCAGGCAGCCGATAGAAAATCGCCTGTGTTTGCCGGCCGTCAAAAACGCAAGGCCCAAACACAGAAGCGAACCCACCATCGAGAGATCTCCCGGCGGTTGAAAAATCTCATCACCGATAATCCCCACCAAAGCTCCCGCCACGAGCGGGAAAAATGGCAGACGCTGACGCATGAGCCCTCCCAAATGCTCACGCCATCCCTTCATTCCTGACCACAAAATTTTGTGAGCACCATCACCCACCAGATTTTGTCGGGATCTCTGCCGTAAAATTTCAGACCACCGTCCCGCCCGCGATAATCCTCCTTCACAGCACAACTCGCCCGCCGCGAATGAATTTGATGGAGGCCGGGAGATTTCTTTTGATGGTAAGGCATACCCCAAGCCTCCAGAAGTTCCGCACGCTGACAAAGATCGAGGAGCAATCTCTCGGCTTCGATCCGTGTTTTGTGCTCGTAAAACACGTTCATCGATGACTCAACGTCCTGATAATCGAAGTCCTTGATCGGGACAATTCCCCGCCTGGGGAAATGACCACAACTTCCGGTGACTGTCGCCATCTGAACCCTCCCATCGTATCCGGCTTCGTGATTCCTCACGGACCAGGTGTTCACGGAAACCAGAATTCTCGGGGAAAAGCCACAATGCATGGTTATCCACACATGATCGACCCTGTCCTCGTATCCGCTTTCCTCAACACGGGCCTGGAGATCCGTTCCACAAGCCTTCACAAAGGGAAACCTCGTGAAGGACACGCTCATACCAAAAGATCCGGTGCCACGTTGACCGGAGGGTTGCGGCTAGTTGAATGAAAAAGGGCTGTAAAGCGACTCCTCGTAGCCCGAGTCATAGAAGCCATCAACGATCGGCTGATTGTAGGCAAATGGCTGCTCGTCCTGATAGCGGGGTGAGTTATAATAGGCGGCCTTTTGTTGATTGTTCGTGCGGGCCGTTTGCTGCGGAGTGGTGCGGCCGTAAAATCCCTGGGTTTCCTGCAGGTAGTTCACCAACTGCGGAGAGGCCCCCTGGGCACTTAATGCGCTAAGTTGAGCTGACGAGAAATTGTAAACTTTTTGTGTGCTCTCCAGGTATCCGGTGATCACGTGAGTGGGCACTCCCTTGGAGACGAGTTCCGAAATATCCTGATAACCCAAGGCTTGTCCGCCTTTGATTTTGCTGGTCACCGACGGGTTCACACCACTTGAGGAAACGCTTTGAACAACAGCAGGATTCACTTGCTGGCTTGCACACCCTCCAAAAAATAAACCGGAAAGTGCCAGAACCACAGGAAGGAAACGGATAGTCATAAATTATCGTTTAGCTTTTGCGTGGGCGGCATGCAAACCAATAAAAGAGCAAAGCGTGGAGCCTCGCGTCCGGTCTATCTGCACCATGATGATTCTGTATTGCGAAGCGCCAAGGGAAATATTAAATCTTTGGAGTGATGTTCAAGCCCCCTCTCGCAGCATTCCTTTTCGCCACAGCCCTTTCCCCTCTCAACGCCCAACAGGACGCTCCACCTGTCAACGTGGATTCTGTTCTGCGCGAGCTGGCAGACTTGGAAGACAAACAAAAACAAACCCATCAGCAGGCGCTGACGGCAGCAATCAATACCCTCAGACCCGGGTCTGCGGGCGGGGCCGCAGCTACCAATCTCTATCTCAGCGCGGTCGAAGCAACGCGGTTTGAAGGGCTGCGGGACAAAGTGACCGCTTTTATTGATTGGAAGAAACAGAACTCAGACCTCCTGCGTTCCTCTGAGATGCAAGCTGCTCTGGGTCTGCACATTAGGTACTTGCTGCTATCCATTCAGCGCAGCGAGGCGGAGGATGGGAAAGCATTCGTCCAACCCTCTTTGGATTATGTCGGGGATCTTCGGCGGTTCCTGGAAAGCCTCGAGAAACTGGACCAAATTCCTGATCCTATCAAAGACCTCCTGAACAAAGGGATCAACGAGAGCGTGTTCACCAAATGGCTGCGACTTGGACCTTGGCTACCCACCGGAAAAGATTGGGAGGCAAATCCAGGAAGCCTGCCCGGAATTCTTGAGAAAAATGTGCGAATCGCCCTTCGTGAGGAGAAATCCCCCAAGGTGATCGACACGTGGGACTTTGAAATGCAATACGAAGCGGACCGTGTCACCACCGGGCGGTTGGCGCATGCGGCTGACAGCTTTAACACCGTCAATCGCCCGAAGATGCAGTTCTCACGGGCCAATGATCTCATTCTTATCGGCCAGAAAAACCGTGGCACAACAGAGATTCTGGCTCTCGTGCGAGCCTATCCCCAGCACCCGGACTTTGGAACCTGGGTGGCACGTTTGAAACAACTGGTCACTCCTCCAGCCCCGACGCCTGCGCCGACTCCGTGACATCGAGGTTTCGCTTGAGGGAAGCGAAGGCTGGCTGATAGATTCATACATCATGACTGATTATTTGATCGCGGCAAGCGAGGCCGCCCAGGCGGCGGGTGGTCTGATCCGTGCCCATTTTGAGCGCCCCCTCTCGGTGGATGCCAATGAGGCGCACGATATCAAGCTGGAGTTGGATCGCCGGGCCCAGGAATTGATTGAAAATCTTCTGCTCGGCCGATTTCCCACCCATGCGTTTCTGGGCGAGGAGGGGGTTCGCGGTGCCACGGGGAGTGCGTACGAATGGATCGTGGATCCCATCGATGGGACCGTGAATTTCTTTTACGGGATTCCGCATTTTGCGGTTTCAATCGCCCTGCGACATGCCGGGAAAATCGTGGTGGGTGTGATCTATGACCCCATGAGGGATGAGCTGTGGGCCGCCGAGGCCGATGGGCCGGCCACGATGAATGGCCGCGAAATCCGCGTGAGTGAACGAACGCTCATTTCGGATGCGATGGTCTCAGTCGGAGTGGCCAAGTCTCTGGAGTCGATTGAACACGGTCTTGTGCTTTTTAAGCGGCTTGTGAAATCGGCCAAAAAATGCCGGATGATGGGCAGCGCCGCGCTCGATATCGCTTATGTGGCCTGCGGGCGGCTGGATGCCTATATTGAGGGTCAAATCAGCATCTGGGATATCGCTGCGGGATGGTTGATTGTGGAGCGGGCGGGCGGCAGCGTCAAATTAACCCCCCATCCCACAGCCAAAGCCAAATTTTCCATTGTGGCCACGGCCGGGCATATTGATTTTTTTAAAGAATGACGCGGTGTGGCATCGGTTATGATGTTCACCGTTTTGCTCACGGGCGCCGGTTGATTCTTGGAGGAGTGGAGATACCTCATGAAACGGGGCTGGAGGGCCATTCCGATGCGGACGTTTTGAGTCATGCCATCGCGGATGCCCTGCTTGGCGCTGCAGGCTTGCCGGATATCGGTCATCATTTTCCACCTGGCGACCCCTCGATTCGGGGAATCAGCAGCCTGGTCATTCTCCGCCGCGTCGCAGATCTTATTGCTGAGCAGGGTGGGGTGATTCAGAATGTGGATGCCACCCTTATTGCCGAGGCTCCCCGTATCGCTCCCCACTTGCACGCCATGAAGCCGGCGATTGCCTCCGCGATTGATATCGCGCCAAACCTTGTGGGCATCAAAGCCACTACCAACGAGGGGATGGGCTTTCTGGGACGAGGCGAGGGGATTGCGGCCATGGCCGTCGCCACCGTGCTGATTTAAAATCAGGGGACCTGCATTATGAGCCGGAAGAGCCTTTCACCGGCCTTTGGAACCAGCAGAACGCCCTCATCTTCCCTGTTCGCATAATCCTCTATTCGGATGGAGGCTGGATCCCGATAACCCAAATTGATGGCGCGGCAGACGGATTCCGGGATCCCGGTCGCCAAGGTCACCTGCACCCGGCAATGCTCCACACCATTCTCAAATGTGCCAACGCCCCGCACATGGGTCGAGTGGGCCAGAACCCCCCATGGATAATCTTTAAACTGATCCCATTGCTTGAGGAAATAGTCGCGGCAGTGATAGCCGATTTCGCGGATTAACGCTCCATGGGCGATGCTGATTTCGTGGATGTGCGGAGCATAAATGATGAGTTCGCCTCCATCGGCCACCACGGGTTCCAGTTTGTACATGCACTTGCCGCCGACCCAAAGCTCGTCATACATCGCCGGGGCGCAGGAGAGAACCGTGTGGAATGGCTTGTCCCGGTATTCCAGGTGAGTGCGCTCTGAAAGATTGCTGGCGGCATCCCAGGCCAGTTCAGGACTACCCGCAAAAATACCCGCAAAGGTGGAACCCTCCACCACCAAACAAAAGCAGAGTTTTGGCACGGGAACCATCGAGGCCGCACGGTCCACAACCTTCCGGACCGGCGTCCACTTGTGTCCGATAATCATCGGGTTGGTGATCACGGCTCCCAGCCAATGAAAAAAGTTCAGGATGGCCGGTCCTCCCACCCCGGGAAAAAGGTATTTGTTACCTCCTGAGAAGCCGACAACCTCGTGGGGAAAAACCGGCCCGATGATAATGATCTGATCATACGTGAGAACGTTGCGGTTGATTTCCACGGGCACGTCCATGGAAAAAAGTCCGTCAGATAATCCAGCAATTTCGCTGGCTGGAATGATGCCCAAATTGTGCAGTTCGGCGGGATCATTCCATGCATGGTTAAGAAATTTGACCGAGGCGTACGTGGAAGCCCGTTCCGCCTCCGTGATTTCCAAACGCTCGCGAATGGCTGCCTCCGTCATGGGGGGGTGCGTGCCAAGGGCGATCATCACATCCACGGCATCCGCGTGCGAATTCAGGTGGCGGTGAATGGCCTTGAAGACCTGCCCCACAGGAGCTGTGCGGGTATTATCCGGAACAATCAGCAGGATTTTTTTTCCCCTGGCATCGATTGATGCCAAGGCCCTGCCAATCACGTCCTCCACGGCGTCATTTTCCAAAGAGGTTCCCGGCAGACTGCTTGCTGAAAAAACCGGGCTCATATGGTTTGAGAAAGGAATCCCCCATCCACACGCAAATCCGTCCCGGTCACAAATCCGCTGGCGGCCTCGCTGGCCAAAAACACGGCTGCCCCTGCCAACTCATTGGGGGTGCCGAATCTCCCCATTGGTGTGTGCCCCAAAATTGATTGAGCGCGGGGCGTGGGGGTTCCATCGGGCTGGAAAAGCAGGGCGCGGTTCTGCTCGGCAGGAAAAAATCCGGGTGTGATTGAATTCACACGGACCTTGTGAGGTGCCCACTCCCGTGCCAGAAACAGGGTCAGGCTCAGGGCGGCTGCCTTGGCTGCTGAATAGGCAACCACCCGGGAAAGCGGAACATGGGCGGACACGCTGGCAATATTAATGATGCTTCCTCCGCCCCGCTCACAAAACCCCGGGCCAAAGATCTGACAGGGGACCAGGGCGCCTCCAATCAGGTTCAAATCAAAATTCGCGGCCCAGTTTTCCAGCGTGATTTGTTCGATGGCATGGTCCGGGGTCACGGTGACTTTGGGATCATTTCCCCCCGCCGCATTCACCAGAATCGAGGGAGCTCCCAAGGCTTCGGAAATCTTTTTTTCTGCCAGCCTCACGCTCCCGGGCGAGCACGCATCCACTTCAAAAAAGGCGGCCATGCCACCCTCCTTCTGGATCTCCACACATCGCTCCGCTCCCCGCTCCGCATTCCGGCCACAAACCGCCACCAGCGAGCCCGCCAATGACAAGGCTTTGGCAATGGCCCCCCCCAGCGCTCCCGTGGCACCAATCACAACCGAGACTTTTCCAGAGAGATCAAAAAGAGAATTCATTTTTCAAGAAGATGACAAAGCCCGCCGGCTCACGCCAGAGCAAACCAGCTTCGCCGTTTACGCGCTACGGGTGTAGTGCGCAGACGGGAATCTTTGGGATTATTCCACAGGGGGAGTGGGGTCCAGGTTAAGGAGTTGGGTGAGGGATTCTTCGTGGTTGCTGCTTGCCTCTGCCTTTCTGGGCTTATGGCACGCAAACCAAGATTTGAATTCGAAGGTGCGATTTACCAAGTGATGGCTTGTTTTGGCAAAAGCGGAAGTTGCTGGATTTTAGACTGTTGCCGCTGCTTGAACTGGGGCTCCCCCAGGATCCCCAGCTGGCTTTTGCCCGGAAATGACCGCCAATTGGGCTCTCATCTCGTTCCCGGAGCGTTAACTGACTTCCTCTGATTTCCGAGTTGATACTCGCAGATGCGGAATGTAAATTCTCTCGCCCGGTCGCGCCGGAACGGCTATACCGTCACCCAATGCAGTGGATCGCCCCGTCAGAGAAAATGAGCCCGGCAGTGCCGAAACGGACACGCCTTGTAGGCTGGATGGTTGATCCCAGAAAAGAAGAAACCCCGGCTCCTGTCTGCCGCGAACAGCAAAGGAAGGACTTCCGAGGTCTACGCCGCTAATTTCTCACGCCCACAGCAGGAGTGCAAGAATGAATCCCGATTTTTTCCAGAAAATGGAGGCTGTTTTGGCCTCGGAGCGCCTTGACGCCTACCGGCAGGATGGCGCAACCCCGGTGACCGTGCTCGCGCGTTACCTGCTGAACATGGCCCTCTGCGAATCTCTGTATTCCCCTCTTCAGTTCGCCGAAATCGCGCTGCGCAATTCTCTTCACACCTGTCTCACCTCCCGGTTTGCCACGGCGAACTGGTATGACGCCGTTTCGTCGCTGCCCGCGTGGCAGCAGAAACAACTGGCAGAGGCTCGCCAAAAGCTCCAGAACCGCGGGAAGCCTGCCACGCCGGGACGCATGGTGGCCGAACTCCAATTCGGTTTTTGGACCGGCTTCTTCAACAAATCACACGGGGGCACCGGGCTTGGCCATGCCCTCTCGAGCCAGGCATTCGCACACGCTCCCCGCTCGGAACGTGATATGCGAAAACTCGACACCCGCTGGAAATGTATCCGCGATCTACGCAACCGTGTTTTCCATCACGAACGAATCATCCACTGGGCAGATCTCGATGCTCAGCATACCGCGATTCTTGAAGTCATCGGGTGGATTACCCCGGAATTGCGACAAATGGCGTTGGCCTTGGATCGTTTTTCCACGATCCGCCAGCAGGGGTTGAATCCCTGGATTGAGAAAATCCAGTACCATTGGCCGAACTCATGATCCAGGTCCGCAAACGCGTGATCATAGCCTGCACAGCAGTGATTCCCATTCCGCAAACTTGAATCGGATATCAACCGGGGCTTCAGCGGAACTGAGCAACTGATATGACTTATTCCAAAAGTTGTGCTGCATCCAATTTTCGCAAAGCTGCTTGGACGGTTGAGAATGGAATTCTTTCCTGCTCAAGGCGTGGTGCTTTCCTATCTGCCTGATTGCGAAGCGTATCGTAAACAATTCGTTCTTCGGGATTAAGCCTATCAAGCTCACGCCTCAAAGGATTCGGTTCGCTTGAGCAGAGATGTTCGAACGCCACAAAAGTGTCCAAGTCCATCAGGAAGGATCGGGCGTGCGGCACGTGACTTCGAAATTGATCGAGTATTGCAAACCCATGGGTGTCGATGTCGCCCCAGTAATGAACTTTGCAGCACTTGAGCCATTTTACCCCATCTAACGCAGACCAGCCGTAGCCGGCACCGAACCTTTTGGGTTTTGGAAACGAGGTTTTGGGGTTTTGGGATATTGAACGCATAACTCGTAGGGTCAGTGGTAGACCTGACTCGAATTACTCATTCACGTTTATTTCGTAGCGATTCTGACTCGGAATCCTACGTTTGTCCTGCGGCTTTGCCAAGTCTTGAATCTGCTGCATGAGTTGGAGCTGTTCTCGTATTTCCAACGTACTGGGTTGTCTGCCACTCTGCTGCTGCTGTTGCATCTTCATGTAGGCCGTTATGAGTTGAATACCCTGCTCATATTCCGCCACCTTTGCCTGTGCCTGCTTCAAGGCTGTGTCGTACTCCTCGATCCTTTTCTTCGCCTCCGCTACAACTTGGTTATATTGCGCTCCATATTTATCGTAGGCTTCCTTAAGCAGTTTTCTCTCTGATAACAAAAGGATCGACGCTTCATCGCCCGTGATTTTCTGTGTGTATGCCCTTGGAAGCTTTAACTGGGCACCGTCTGGGGCCATGATGATGTAATTGACACCCTCTTCACCGATCACCTGCTCTGGATTTCCGATGGAGGCAATCCACTCCGTGCCAGCATATTGAAACGCCTGCGTTGTTTTCACCCAAAATGGAAATGTATCGTCGGCGTTCCCGGGAAGCATTGGGAGCAGTACAAAAAAGGCTACAACAAAAGCAGATTTCATCTAATAATTGTACTCTGGAAGTTTCTGTCAAATCAAGAGGCGACTCGATAAATTGTCCCCATGCCACACAAAGCGATATTTACACCAAAAAGAAAACAGCACTTATCAAACGCAATACGAGATGCGACATGCGCAGTGGCAAGCTCACGCGGGCTTGTTCACTATCACCTTTGTAAAACTGATCCGCTATACAAGGAGGCGACAGCAGTTCTTCAATCCGCCGCAAATTTCGAACGAAAAGCGTGCAGGGAGTTGAGACTTCCGGCTCCGCAATTCAATGGCCCAGAAAATGATAGATGGATATTTGACTATGTGGCCAGCGTGGTTTCTGGCCTAAAACGTGCCTGATCCCCCTTCTTAAACTCAACGTTGGAAAAAGAGCGCCCAATAAAGCTTATCGATCCCATTCATAAACCCGGACCCCCGTCCAATTGAAGATTCCCCCACAAAACGCGTCTTGCAACATCCCCCGCAACAGCCGGTTCGGACCGGGCACATGGGTAACAAATAAACCGGGAACATGGGTAACACTATAGGGTGAGAGGATGCCCTTGAAAAACGTGTTACCAATGGAAGAGAAACAGAAATTTGTGAATTTGATTCGCCCCTGAAAGAGCATAAAACAGCAGGATGGAAGTCCGAATAGCCGGGTCGCTTCGCTCACAAACCACTGCGACAAACATCTGGATTGCCCATGGGTCACCCAAGCCGCGTGCGGACTTTGATCAGGTGAGTATCCTGCGGAACTCTCTGGTCGCTTATGGGGAGGCGTCGGAACTGAGGAATTGGGCGAGGGATTCTTCGCGGTCGCTGCGGAGGCGGTAAAAAAATTCGTCTTCCCCGCGGTGGAGGTCGATCCAGCTGAGGAATTGAAGGGTGGTGAGGAGCTTTTGAAGGGTTTTAGGAACGGAAAAGTGGAATCCCAGCTCGGAGACCGTGGTGCGCCCTGTGTCGGAAATGATAGCGAGGAGCCTTGCGGCTTCGGATTTTTCGTAGTGAGAGAGTTTGAGCCGGGCGTCGAGGTGGTCACCAACTGCGAAGGTGAAGGTGGCGGGGAGGAGGAGGAAGTCGGGGAGAAGATGCCAACCGATGACTGCCCGGTCCGGAGGTGGCCGGAAGCGTTTATACCAACGGGTGATTGCCCCCCAGATCAGAAGCACCGCTGCGAGGACTCCGAAGGCCGGGTTCAGCCATGGGGGGAACGTGGCGGTTTCGCCTTGAGTGATGGTTTCAAAGAGCAGGACCATCGCTCCAAAAATTCCGTAGAAAAACACCCAGGTCAGCCATGCAAAAAACAGACTTGCTGCGGCTGCGAGCCAGCAATGACGATTGTGATCGCGAAGACCGCGGGCAATCGCTCGCTCGAGGGCTTTCACAGGAGTCCGGCTCCCCGATAGCCATCCGGGTCGATTTCGATTTTTGCGAATCCGGCCTCTTTGAGGGTGGAGACAGCCTCCGCTTCGAGCGTTCTAAGACGGGCAAGCTCCGAAGGGGCAACCTGGATCAGGGCTCTTGCGGGAGAGGTTCCCATCAGGCGAACACGGACGATTTGAAAGCCCAGATCGTGAAGGGCATCTTCCCCGCGTTCGACCAGAGACACCGCATCCCGGGTCACCGGTGTGCCGTGAGGAATGCGTGACGAGAGGCAGGGTTGTGCCGGAGTTTCTGCGGAGGAGAGTCCAAGGAATTTCGCCAAGGTCCTGACGTCCGCCTTGCCGAGGCCCGCCTCCCGCAGTGGAGCCACCACGGAGAAGGCTTTGGCGGCCGCATTTCCAGGGCGAAGGTGCGGGGCATCGTCGGCATTTTCTCCGTAAGCGATGGCTGCATATCCCCGCTCTGCGGCGAGCTGGTCCATTTTTTCAAAAAGCTCGGCCTTGCAAAAATAGCAGCGATTGGGGGGATTTGCTGCGTAGTGGTCATCCTCAAACTCGCCGGTTTTCAAAACCTCCAGGGGGATGTTGATTTGCTCAGCCTGCTGGATTGCTGCCGCAAGGGATCTGCGTGGAAGGCTTGGACTGTCAGCAATCACCCCCAGGACCCCGTTGCCCAAAATCCGATGAGCAATGGCAAGCAAACACGAACTGTCCACTCCTCCCGAATAGGCCACAAGGAGCGGTCGCCGGGTTTCCAGTGCTTCCGTGAGCTTGACGACTTTTCCGGCCAGGGCCTCGTGGCCGTCAGCGAGCAGTGTTTCCGGGAGGGTCATAGAAAGCTCACAGCCCCAGGCGCTCGAACAGCGCATCAAGGGGAAGTTGAAGGCCGATAAAAAATGCTCCGAAGTCGGCGTATTTGGCGCTCACTTCATCAAAGCGCATTTCATACACAATCTCTTTGATCGGCGTGGTGGAGTGGGCGAACAGAGTCACTCCCCATTCCATATCGTCCAATCCCGTGGAGCCTGTGATCAATTGCCGCACCTTGCCCGCATACGTTCTGCCGACTTTGGCGTGGCCTGCCATGAGTTTTTTGCGGGCTGCAAAATCGAGCGCATACCAATTTTGCCCCTCGGCCCGGCGCTTGCTCATGGGGTAAAAGCAGATCACCGGCCAGTCGGGCAGGTTGGGTTCGAGGCGGTCCTTCCCGTATTTCGCCATCCTCACGCGGAAAGCCTCGATTTTTTCGTCAAATTCTTTAGAGCCGTTTGTCAGGGACTCCTCTTTTTCCAGAGAGAGGGCATACTCGCTTTCGGTCGTCGTGTATTCGCTGCTTTCTGTGACGGAAAGATAGGCAAACTCGGGGCTCAAAATGTCCGGCCCCAAAGAGAGCGCCAACCGTTTGGCGAAACTATCCGCGACATGAAGGTCCGGGGTCACCAGCATAAAACCCAGGTCGGCTTTGGGGGTGACAACACTATACGTCAGAAGCTGGGTGTCCGGCTCAGCCCGGATCTCCTGGACCAAGGCGGCCATGGCTGTTTTGGCTTCAATTTTCGAGCGGGGATCCAGAAGGTCCCATTGGCCGTGCTCAATGCTGAAGAAAAGATGAAGAACGTGGCGCCCCTCGGTGAGCAGGATCGGTTCGGTGGCGTTTGGCATGAATTTTATTGGTAGGAAATGAGGAAAAACGGTTGCATTCCAAGCAGTCGTGTCTGATTCTCGGTTTTTAAAGAATTATCACTTATGGCAGACGTCGCAAACAAGTATGCTCAAAATGTTACGGGGAAATTTTATGTCGATGACCAGTGCATCGACTGTGATCTCTGTCGTGAAACCGCTCCAAACAATTTCACACGGGATGACGATGGAGGCCACAGCTATGTTTTTAAGCAGGCAGAAACTCCTGAAGAAGAAGCTCAGTGCAAAGAGGCTTTGGAAGGTTGCCCGGTGGAGGCCATCGGCAGCGACGGAGAATAACCCCAGCCGTCACAGGCCCCTTTGGTCATGCGCGTCGAGAGTCTTCGGAAACTGGTTCTCGAAGATTGGCGTGGTTTGCCGGACGGGAGTGAAAAGCCCGACCGGTGCATCAGCGTTGGAGACGCCCTCAAAAAGCTTCTTCCCAAGCTCGGACTCGCCGATTTTCTCAATGAGGAACAAATCCGTCTGGCATGGCGCGAGATTGTCGGTGATTTTTTGGCCGACCATTCGTCGCCCGTTTCCATTCAGCGGGGTGTGTTGATCGTTCAAGTGCTTCAGCCTGCCATCCGCTATGAACTGGACCGGACATGGAAACCCGAAGTGCTCCGGAAATTGCGTGCAAAATTCGGTGAGAAAGTGATCCGGGAAGTCAGATTTCGATGATCAAAAATATCCTCCTCGACTGGTCCGGCACCCTGGCAGATGACCTCGGCCCCGTGCTTGTTGCCACGAACGCCATCTTCCGTCATTACGGGCGGGATGACCTCACGCTCGAGGAGTTCCGTCAGCATTTCCGTCTCCCCTTCTCCGGTTTCTACGCCGAGCTCCTGCCCGAAGCAACGGAAGAGGGACTTGAAGCTCTCTATGAAAGGTTTTTTCATGAGCTGAATGACGACGTGGAACTGCTTCCGGGAGCCAGGGATTTTTTGGATTTTTGCAAGGAAACAGGACGTAGGACATTTCTCCTGAGCACGATCAAGCCCGCCCACTTTGACATTCAGGCGGGTCGTTTGGGCGTGAAAGACCATTTTGAACACGCATATGTCGGCATTGCCGACAAGAGGGAAAAGATCCGGGAAATCCTGCATGATCATCATTTGGATCCCTCGGAAACAATTTTTGTGGGAGACATGGTGCATGATATCGAGACGGCCCGGCATGGGGGTGTTATGGGCGTCGCGGTTTTGACCGGATTTGACTCTGTGGAAAAACTCCTTCCAGCCAAGCCGCCGATGATATGTCAGGGCCTCGATGAATTGCG
The DNA here is from genome assembly GCA_041738805.1 of Terrimicrobiaceae bacterium. GTDB lineage: Bacteria > Verrucomicrobiota > Verrucomicrobiia > Chthoniobacterales > Terrimicrobiaceae > JAJTZA01. The sequence goes on from JBGSPC010000286.1 coordinate 15,061, forward strand.
TCTGCTTCTTGGCTAGATTTTTCAGGACTTCATGAATCCCCCCATCAGGCAGATCCTCCTCTCTCTTCCTCCTGCCATGGCAAGGGATTTTGGTGATGATCCCGGCCGGCAATTCCCGGAATGGTTTGCTGCGTGTGATCCTCCCGGTGTGAAATTTGGTTCAGGAGGGGGAGTTGTTCATATTCTGCATGAGGATTGGAAAGCTTGCGGCAGGCCGGGAAGGTTTGAGCAGTGGGTGGGTGAGTTTCCAAAATTGGTGATGTTGGCCGGAGGACAAAGTCGCCGGCTGCCCGCTTACGCACCGGTTGGGAAAATTTTCACTCCCATGCCGGTGTTGAGATGGTCCCTTGGTCAGAGCATCGATGGAACGTTACTGGACTTTATGTTGCCAGCGTTTGAAAGGGTGCTGGAGGCGGTTGGCGACAACTACCCGCTGATGATCTGTAGCGGGGACGTGGTGCTGAAATTTCCAGATCGCCTCCCAACATTCCCCGTCGCTGATGTTCTGGGGTTGGGGATGTGGGTGGCTCCGGAGACGGCTTCTGATTTCGGGGTGTTTTTCTCCCGTCGGGAATCCCCGGAATCGCTCTCTTTTTTTAAGCAGAAGCCCTCGCCCGATGTCATCCGGGAACATTCCTCTGAATTTCTTTGCATGGTGGATACGGGAATCTGGCTCCTTGGAGTCAATGCTCTGCAGATTCTGCTCAGCAAGTGTGGGTGGAATCCAGAGAGTCAGGAGTTTGATGAGGGAACGCCGGGGAGTTTCGAAATCTATGCGGGTTTTGGTCCTTCTCTTGGGGAGATGCCCACGGTGCCGGATTCCATCATTTCTGAATTGTCAGCTGCCGTGACCCCATTGACGGGCGCGGAATTTTTCCATCTGGGCACCAGTCGCCAGATGATAGAATCCCTCTCGGCACTTCAAAACAGTCAACTGGACCAGCTCCAAAGCGGCCCTTTGGACCGCAAGCCACATCCGGATATTTACGTGCTGAACGCGGACTTCCGGTTCTCACAACGAAGCGCGGCGAATCACCACATCTGGGTCGAAAATTCCACCCTTCCCCCGGACCTTGTCCTTGCCTTTGATCATGTGATCACCGGGATCCCGGACATTCCATTAACCTTGGAACTTTCCCCGGGGATTTGTATCGATGTTGCTCCCGTCGGGGAATCGGAATTTTGTGTGAGGACCTATGGATTTGATGATCCCTTCAGCGGGAAGGTGGGAGCTTCCTCGACCCTTTGGTTTGGCAGGCCTGCCCCGGTGTGGTTTGAACGCCGGGGAATACCCTTTCCTGAAGCCGGCCTGGCCCCGGATACGGACATCCAACTGGCCGCAATTTTTCCTCTCGTTCCTGCTGACGCCGTCACATCCGGATTTCTCCAGTGGTTGATTGCGGAGGAGCCCGTGGCGGATGATCGCTTTCGATCCCTGTTTTTGCAGCGTCGGCTTTCGGCAATGCAAATTTCCGAGCTTTGCGATGTGAGGCGTCTGCAAGCGCAGCGCAGGACACTGATCTCACGAGCCCTGCCCCGCATGCGTGAGAACTCCCGTGTTAGCCCATTTTACCGGTTGGATCTTTTGTCCGCTGCGGGACTATTTCCAGATGGAGACCTTCCCGGCCTTGCGACTGTTGATCCGGTCCTTGCGATTCATGATGCGATGTTCCGGGCAGAAATCTTCAAGCGGGGGGATGCTCAAAAAGCAGCTGAAGCTGAAGCGGCGGCCTTTCGGGTTTTGGCGGGAGCCATTGTTCAATCCGTGCGGCCCTTGCTCGCGCATCCGGAGAAGGTCACCCTCGAGGATCAAATTGTCTGGGGTCGCAGCCCGGTGCGGCTTGACCTTGCCGGAGGCTGGTCGGACACCCCCCCGTATTGTTTCAAATTCGGGGGCCATGTGGTGAACCTCGCAGTTGATGTGAATGGCCAACCTCCGGTTCAAGTTTTTCTCAAAACAGCGGAAGCCCCGATCCTGGTGTTGAGGTCCATCGACCTGGGCGTTGAAACACGAATCACAACCTACGAAGAGTTGGGGCGTTTTGCGGAGCCGGGCAGCGGATTCGCCCTGGCTAGAGCAGCTCTTTGTCTGGCAGGCTTCCACCCCGATTTTCAGGAGGGGTTTTCTTTTCGAAGTCTGCGCGAACAACTGGAGGCGTTTGGAGGCGGGCTTGAAATTTCGCTTCTTGCGGCCGCTCCGAAGGGTTCGGGACTCGGTACCAGCAGCATTCTTGCCGCGACCTTGTTGGGAGCACTTTCCAACGCCTGTGGCCTGGGCTGGGATCATTCGGCGATTGTGAAATTGACCCTTGCCGTTGAACAAATGCTGACCACGGGAGGCGGGTGGCAGGACCAAGCCGGTGCCATCTATCGCGGCATCAAGTTTGTGGAGACCGCACCGGGTTTGTCACAGCAGGTTTCTCTGCGATGGTTGCCGGACCACCTCTTTGACTCTGCCAATTCCCTTTCCTCCGCGCGACTGTATTACACGGGCATCACGCGCATGGCCTCAGGGATTCTGCGGGAAATCGTGCGGGGCATGTTTTTAAATTCCCACTCCCATCTTTCCATTGTGGGCGACATTCGACGGAATGCGGATGCCACGTTTGAATCACTGCTTCATGGCCGATGGGATGAGGTTTCATCGGCCGTGGCCAGAAGCTGGAAATTGAACTGCCGACTTGACGCAGGGACAAATCCGCCTCCTGTCAAAGAGATCTTTCGACGAACGGCAGACTTCACGGCAGGTGCCAAACTTCTTGGTGCGGGTGGAGGAGGGTATGCGTTATTTCTTGCCAAGGATGAGGAAGCGGCCCGTCGCATCCAGCGCGAACTGGAATCATCCCCTCCCAATGCTTCCGCGCGATTTGTTGATTTTTCGATCTCGGATCTTGGATTGCAAATCACAAGAAGCTGAGATTTTCCCTTGAGTGTGGACGGGACTCCCTCCATCTTTTCCCACCCATGCACGATTTTATTTATCACGACGGACGCTTGTATTGCGAAGGGATTGACCTCGAATCATTGGCTGCAGAGGTGGGGACGCCTGCTTATGTTTATTCCTCGGCGACCATTCTGAACAATTACCGCCGGATGGATGCCGCATTCGCGGGGTTGGACCGGATGATTTGTTACGCCATGAAGGCGAATTCCAATATCGCTGTTCTGGACCTCCTTGCCCGCGAGGGGGCGGGTTTTGACATTGTGAGCGGGGGTGAACTCTTTCGGGTTCTTACGGCCGGCGGGACGGCCGCAAAAATCACGTTTGCAGGAGTGGGAAAAACCGAGGCCGAGATTGAAGCTGCTCTGAGTGCCGGGGTTTATTGTTTGAATGTGGAGAGCGAAGCGGAATTGGATCGCATTGAGAGTGTGGCCGCGCGCGTGGGTTGCCGTGCTCCGGTTGCGGTGCGGGTGAATCCCGATGTGGATGCAGGCACCCATGAGTTCATCTCCACAGGAAAGAGCAAAAACAAATTCGGCATTGGAATGGATCGCGCGGATGCCGTTTACGAAAGGGCTGCTTCCTGCCCTCATTTGCAGGTCAAAGGTGTTCAGACTCACATTGGATCCCAGATCCTTGATCCTGCCCCCTTTGCCGAGGCCATCTCGAAGCTGTTGCCACTTGTGAACCGCCTCAAGACGCAGTACGGCATTGAATTTTTCAGTGTGGGCGGTGGGGCTGGCATCTGCTACGAGGAGGCTCTGGCCAGCGGTCGTCCCGAATGGTGGCAGGAGTCAGGGCGCTCTCCGCGTTTCAGTCCCGAAGACTACGCCGCGGCCATTGTGCCCCTGCTCGCACCGCTTGGTCTGAAAATTCTGTTTGAACCAGGTCGCTCCATGGTTGGCAATTCGGGTGTTCTCCTTTCCACCGTCGAATATCTCAAAGAAACCCCCAAAAAGACTTTCGTCATTGTTGATGCCGCCATGAGCGACCTCATTCGTCCCGCGCTTTACGATGGTTTTCACGAAATCGTGCCACTCAACCAATCCGCGACTGACGCACGTCTCAAGGTCGATGTGGTGGGACCCGTTTGTGAGAGTGGAGACTTTTTGGCGAAGGACCGGGAATTGCCCCCACTGGAGGCAGGCGACCGGATTGCTGTGATGAGCGTGGGGGCCTATGGTTCCGTGATGGGTTCCACGTATAATTCCAGGCCACTCGCTCCGGAAGTTCTCGTGGATGGGAATCGTTTCCATGTCATAAGGAAACGCCAGGTCCCTGCTGACCTCATCGCAGGAGAATCAGTGCCGGCCCGCTAAATCTGCCAGTCGGCGACGTGGTCGCAGATTTCCAGAAAATCCTCCCATTTGGGGCTGAGTTGGGAATCCTTTTTCTGGAGCGCTTCGATGGTGAGTTTGGAAATCTTCCTCGCCGAAGCCTTGATGTTCCGACTCAGCTTGCTCTCATGCCATCCCCAGACTGCGGCCACTTCACGCTGGCTGATGCCATGCGTGTGTACCAGTCGAAGAAGCACCACCTCTTCAGGATTGATGCTCACCAGGGCCTCCTGAATGGCCTCAACCAAAAGTCTGTGAAGAACACTTTCAGGATGATCCTCCATCCGGCTATCCATCGCTTCAGCATCATTTTCAAGCCTTGCCATGGTGCGATAATGCAGGGAGGCCCTTCTTTTTTGAGAGATCCAACGGTTAAGAGCGATAACCGAGAGCCAGCTACGCAGGGAGGAGTGACCATTGTAGCGGGAAAAAAGAGGCGGTTTGACCCCGTCCCCCACCACACAATCTGCCAGCAACTGCGGCACGATGTCTTCGGTCTCAAAGATATTGGCTCCATGTTTGAGGAGAAAGGCCCTCAGGAAGACCGAGAATTCTTCATGAAAACGGGCAATCGCCACAGCATCGTCTTCCAGGCACCCCTGCACCCAGTCCAAATCTGTAGAAACCTCTTCCTTGTTTACCATTTGCTATTCAAAAAGTTGATTTGATCTTTTTGCCTGTTGGGGACTATTGGCTCGTAAGAAAACCGCCGCACCACGTAGCAAAAACCAGCTTGCCCCCTCAGTGTCGATACAAAAATCCTTGTTCGGTCAGCTTTCCCGCCCGCGGCACACTTTTTTCAAATAACTCTGCAAGCTTTCCTCCCTTGGGCGTATTATCGTTACAAAGCATCATGCGCGCCATTTTTCAGTTGCTGGATACTTATGGTCAGGAAGTACGGGGAAGAGAGAGCCCGGATCTTCCTGATCACGTGGATCAGTTGTTGGATCAATTTGTGCAAGGACGTTTGGATGAACAGCAACGCTTGGAGGTCTTCAGTCTTTTGAAAGATGAACCGGCCTGGACTGAAGCCCTGGCTTTCAAAATCAAAAACCGTAACTTGCCAAGGGAAGATTGACTCCCCGGGCTCAATCCCGGACCAAAAGACTCACTGAGCGTCCTGAACGGCCAGCTCACGAAGAGCGGCTTTTGCCTCCTGAGGATCAAGTTTGGGATAAACGGAAAGTAATCTGGCTAACAGTCCTGTGAGGTGGGCTGCAGCGAAACTGCTGCCGCTCATGACCCGATGCCCGCCATTTTTCCATGCAACGCGGCGATCCGTGCCAGGAACGCCAAATTCGATCATCCCTCCCGGGATGGCGTGGATCGGGTGAACACCAGAGTCTCTGGCCGTATCCACCCCCAGCACGCTTGTGAAATGCGCCGGCCACTCGGGTGTCTGATGGCTCCCCGAGGCCCCGACCACATGGACCCGTGCCTTCCAAGCCTCGTCAATCCATGTTTTGAAAATGCCAACGTGACCAGGGATTGAGCACGAAAAACTGCAGTTGAGAATCTGAAAACCTTGTTTAATAGCATCTGTGGCTGCGGCTGACACCAGGGTTGTGCGGGATTTGAGGTTGGGCCCCAGAACTCGAAAACTGCCAATCTCTGCTTTGGGTGCCAGATCCCAAATGATTCCTGCGATGGCGGTGCCATGCCCATAAAGATCTTCGCCGGTTCCATCACCATTGCGGCCATCTTCAAAAACTCTGTCGCACAGGATTTTTTTTCCCGCAAAGTCAGGATGGGCGATCTCGATTCCGGAATCGAGGATTGCGATACGAACCCCTGATCCGTCGCCCCGGGCAAGCGCTTCGCGGGTCTGCTCCACGTGATTCCTCACGATCCCTCCAGCAGCTCGGGACCCAGCGACTCAACCACATCCATCACAGCTCTGAGGTCGTCCGCAGAAAACGGCAGGGGATCAGGGACGTCCTTCTCTGCTGGTTTCAGGCGAACACAGGAGACAATACCTTTGACCTCGCCATCGACCAGGACGGGCACGGCAATCATGGAGCACGTCTTGACCCCCAGTTGCTGATCCAACCGGGGATCCTGCCCGGCATGCTGATACACCTCGTTCTCGCATATCGCCTGTCCGGTGATGCATACCAAACTAATCAATCCGGAAGTCAGAGGCTGCCTGAAATTTCCAACAAAGGCATTCGCATTCGGGCCCGAATTCCATGCGGGAACCAGACATTCCATCCGGTCGTTCAACAGCCAGAGCGTGCCCTCATGTGCAGAGATGGTTCCAAACAGAATCTGGAGACTTTTAGAAAACGAGGCTGGATCCACGCCGATGTCGAAATCAGTATTGGATGCCGTCTACGGGACTATCAATGGGAAAAATGGCAGCTCCCTGCAAAGGCGCATTCGTGCCTGCAGTTTTGAAAGGCAATATGGCTAAAAGAATGTCCCCCTGCTCCTCATCCACAAATTTCTCCAGACTCAGGCGGAAGGGCACCTCCGTCCAAGTGCCGGGCGTGACAGCCACGGTTTGGTTTCCTTGAAAAGAGTTATCGGCATTGGTCACAAAATAGTTGCTGTTCAGGATGCCTGATGGGGCTGCGATCTGTGGCTGACCGTTCGTGAATTGTACCTCGGCAAGGTAAGCGCGAAAATCAATGTTAGTGGGTCCATTGGTCGGAACATAGACCCGAAAATACATCTGTTGTCCAGGGATGTAGAGGTTCCGCAAACTGTCATCAAGTCCCGGAGGTTTGGGTCCCGTGCGAAGAATCAATACGGTTGTCTCATCGAGGGGTTTGGCGTCTTTCGCATAGAGATTCATTCCCGAGAAAAGACCCAGTCCGGAAACGCTAACGATCAGAGTGAGAAGAAAGAGTTCAGTGAGTGATAATTTTTTCATAACTTCAGGAGCATTACGCAGCTTTTGTTTCTACTTGCAAAAATAGTTCAGCGGCAAGCCAATTGGCGGGGCTGGATTGGGCTCCTTTTTTTGCGAATTGGTCGAATGTTTTTTCTCCCAGATTCTCTTTGGCGCTTTGTTCCATGGCTGGCAATAGCTTGAGAGGTTCCTCGGACATGGTGGCATCCAGACTTTCATCCTGGTTCAACCAGGCACGGGCTGCCCCGGTCAGGAAGGCTGTTCGCCGCCAATCCTCGAGCGCTGCGGTTGCCGTAGCCAGAAGGACAAGCGTTTCAGGGGCTTTGAATTCTTGACCGAGTTTGATGCAAATGCTCAGCGCCTGCTCATAATGAACGAGGGCCACTTCAGGTTTTCCTTCAGACATGGCGATAGCCCCGAGTGTTGCGTGGGCACCGATGCGGTCTCTCTGAGCTCCACAGAGTTCACTCACTTCAAGACACTCTTCGGCATGCAGAATGGCATGGTCGAAGAGGCCCAATTTACGTTCCTGCCATGCCAGCATGCTCAGGATCGTGGCACAACCCGGGAGATCGTTTTGACCCCGGAAATGCTCCAGGACCTGGAGGGAGGCCTCTCTCGCTCTCTCGCACTCTTTGGAGGCGTTCATATGAGCGATGTTGTAATTTGCGGTGTGTAGACCGTGTTCGTAGCTGCACTTATCAAAAATTTCCACGGCACGTTGAAAGGCTTGAAGGGCCTTATCCTTCTGGCGGGCTGTCCTCGCCAATGCGCCAAGCGCATGCCAAGCCTTCCCCTCGATTTCCAAATCCCCCGAATCTTCACTCAGCAGGCGGTCTTCGAGGATTTTGCGGAGTTGGGCATTGCACCGGCGATGGAGAGCAAAAACATGCAAATGAATGGCCGAATACAGCGCCGAAATGCGGTCAGGTTCCCGATCCAGTGCGGCTAAGATATTCGCAATTTCCGACTCCACTTTTGACATTAATTCCAGTTCAGCGGGCGTTTCAAACGCCTGATCCAAATCACCCACCATCTTGAGAAAAAAATCGGAGTGACGCTTGATTGCGTCGGTTTTCGCTTCACCAAGCTGGGACTCAGCCAACTGGCGGATCGGCTTGAGGAGAGAGAACCGCAAACCTGTGGAATCGGAGGAAGTACGGACCAGCGAGCAGGTGATCAGGTAGTGGATATAGGCGAGTGTGAGGTGACGATCGTTGACGTCACTGATTGCCATGGCGGCCACGGTCGTCCAGCCCCCGCGAAAAACGCTCATGGCCAGAAGGAATTGATGAATTGAGGGAGGCAGCAAAGAACAGCTCCATGCAAAGACTCGAGCGATGGGGTTAATCTCTTCTCCGGAGAATTCGGTCTGGCGGAATTCCTCAGCGATCTCGACAAGCGTCATAACCTGCAGTCGGGCGGCAGCGATTTCCACTGCCAGCGGAAAACCCTCCAAGGATCGGCAAATCGAAATCACGTCCTTGGAATTTTCCGCATTTAACTCCATCTCAGGCCTGGCTTTTTTGGCGCGATCCAGGAACAACCGCACACTATCGTAGCAAGCAGCTTGTTCCGCAGTGCATCTCTCCGGGGGAAGTTTCAAAGGGCCGACTGGAAATTCCACCATCACCCCGAGGCTGCTACGAACCCGCGATGTCGCCAAAATGCAGGCGCCGGGTAATTCCCTTTGGATTTGTAAAATCACCCCGCTCAGCTCGGCAGCGAGATTTTCCGCGTTGTCCAGGACGAGGAGGATGGGGTCTCGTCCAAAATGGCTTTTCAGAGCGGAGTGAGAGTTTGAAACATCCTCGGAGCTGACTCCTGCGGCTTCAAGGATAACCTGAGGGGCTGACTCGGCATTCGAGACCTCGGCCAGATCGACGAAGAGCGCATTGTGTTCAAAGTGGGGCAAGAGCCGTTTTGCAACACAGAGAGCGAGACGTGTTTTGCCAATTCCCCCCGTACCTGTCACAACCACGGCGCGACTTTTGCCAGAGGGTTCAAGATGAGCCGTCAAAGCCAACACTTCATCTGATCGTCCGATAAACTGGTCGGTTTCTTCCGGGAGGTTGTGTCTCTTGGCATGTTCCAAGCGCAGGGGAGTTGGTGTGGCATCACCTTCGATCTGGAAAATGGGCTCGGGTTTTTCAAAGCCCTTCAGCCAGTAGGTCCCAAGAGCGTGAAGACGGACTTTCGAGTTGAGGGCTTCTGCCACATGAGCGGTGCTGAGAATCTGTCCCCCATTGGAGGCGGCCAGCAAACGAGCGGCCACATGGATGATAGGACCCCGGTACTGCCCCTCCAAAAACTCGGCTTCTCCGAAGTTGACGGCCATCCGGACCAAAAGCGGCCCCGTCTCCGGAGGCCACGGCAGTGCGGGAAGGTGGCTTTGGATGGTGATGGCTGCGCGGGTGGCAGATTCCACATCGCGGAAGGCAAAATAAAATCCGTCCCCGGTTTCCTGAATCTCCGTGCCATCGTAAACGCCGACCGTGCGTCGAAGCAGCTCATGATGGAGCGCCAAAGCCTCACGGTAAGCGCCAGGCGCTCGTTCCATGAGCCGCGTGGATCCCTCGATATCTGTCAAAAGGATCGCAATCACCACAACAACCGTTTAGCCGTTTGCGGATCTCCTCCGAAGCTTGGAGAATGCCAGCAAAGCGCCGATGATGGTCAGTGAGGCGGCTGTGGGTTCAGGCAACTGAACAACATCTCCAAATTCTTTGGCAATACGAATCTCATCGAGCGTCCACTGGGAGTCTGCTGTGCTGTTTCCGGCCGAGATAAAAATGCGTCGGATTCTGTTGCTTGTGGTCGCGTTTGTGCCGATTTGCATACTCCGTTCAGCAATGGCAGAAGCCGCATCTGGAACTGTGGTCGGGTCAGGGTTAAGAAACATCCTCACGGTTTCGGGCGCTCCACTGGCCGTGTCCCATGTGATACTTCCCACAATCAGGTAGGTGGTTGACGTCAGAAACTCCACGTTGGAATAGACGGGTGTCAGGCCGCCGAGGCCCTGATTCCCAATGCCCCAAACATTTTTATCGGTGTCAGGGTTGTAGAAAACACCGAAAGCTGGAGAAGGACGTGTATCATTTGGGCGAAGGGCCAAATAAAAAATGTCGTTGAAACTGAAGTTCAGGTTGTCAGAGCGCACAAGAAAACTGACCCAAGTGACCTCTCCATTGGTGGCATCAATAATACTAAAATCGCGTTGGTCTTGGGACGCGATTGTTAACTTGAGGGCTCCACCGGTTGTTTGAAGTCCGGGATAGTTCAGCCCTGTGGTGATGGTATCCGGGATGGCTCCTAAATCTGACCATGTGGACGTCCAGCCGCTGCCTTCATTTTTGCCAGCAATTGGGTCCCCGAGGTCGTAATCAAACCCTTCCGATGCCCAAGGGACCGCCACAACTTGCAGGGTCGCCGTGAGGAAGATCAGAAGGAAAACAGAGGCGAAACTTTTCATGGGTTTTTAGTTGTTATAGGTATGGCTGCTACGTGGAAATCGAAAAAAAGCGCGTTTCTCCGGTTTCCATGAACAGGAAAAAGGGGATTTTTATTGGACGACGGAGGCAATAACCCCGCGAATCTCCCGTCTTGGGGATCCGCGTCCCACAGGGCGAAGGTGGAGTGGGCTGCAGGATTGCCTTTTTCATCAACGATGTTTGCAAGGTCAGCAACGCGAAGAGGCTGAGAGTTGGAGGATGTGGCAAAAGGCTTGGGATCCAGCGCATTCGCATATCCAAAGGGTTGGTGAATGCCGCTTTTCTCGCGCATGCGGACTTGGATATTCACACCATAAATAACGGTGGTGTCCGTGGTTTTGATTTTTCGCTGGAAGGCGGGGCAAACGAAGACATTGCGCTTGAGCCCGAGAGAGCCTCCGTCAGGCAGGAGATAGTCCTTTAAGAGGAAGGAGAGCTGGCTGTAGCGTGCATAGGGGGCGATTTTTAAGTCAGGATCAGCGTATTGCCCGCTTAGCAACGGACCCGGCAGGAACCCGTTGTTATCATTGGCATAAGTGCAAATCGCGACACCAATCTGCCGGAGATTGGACACACACGTCGTGTTCTCCTGTGAGCGCTTGAGCCGGTCGTAAACGGGCATCGCCAACGCCGACAGGCCCGCAACGATGCCCAGCGAGACAAGAATCTCAACCAGCGTCATCCCCATACTTGGCGCGATACCCCTCAACATGCTTCGGATGAGTTAAGGAATTTTGCGATGTCCGGCAAGCTGAATTACTTATTCTACGTATATTTTGTGCCTGGTTCCACGAAAATCGGGGTGAAAAAGTTTTTGTAAAATTTATTGCGAAGTCAGATGCTTCGTCCGTAATTTCTCTATAATAACTCCCCGGGAACATACCAAGCCTCTTTCGAAGGAGCCATCGCAGGGGACCTTGCAACCGATAGCATTCCATCAAACGAATGGCATTAAAACAGCTTTTCACTGGGCCGTGATTTGTCCGCTTTTGTTGCTGGTTTCAGCGGTGGTTTTGTTGCTGTGTTGGGTGGGGGTGGGGGTTTTGGAAGTGAGGTGGAGGTTGGCGAAAAGACAGAGAATGGCAAAACTTTCGGGAGTTTTCCCTTGCACCGACCAAAATCCTGAGTAAAGGCAATATGATGGTTCGGATTTTTTCTCTCTCCATCGTGGCTCTATTTGCCACCTATGCCCTTCAGGGTGCCAGTCCGGTCATGAGCAGGAAGGATTTGGAGAAAGTGACCATTGAAAGTGCGAATGATGGAATCCCTTCCGGTTGGTGCGGGCGGGCCATGCTTTCGATTTTAAAAAAATCAGGTCTTGGGGATGGGTTGAAAGGCGGGAATGGCCAGGATTGGGAGCAAATTCTTTCGGGGGCGGGATGGAAACCCGTGCTTGTGAAGTCTCCACGGAGTGCCCCTCTAGGAAGTGTTCTCGTTTATCTGGGCGACCGCCGGTTGGGCAAGACGCCACGGGGGACTCCTGGCGGCTATCATGGTCATGTCGAAATGGTGGCCCTTGCGCCAGGTGGAGGACGTCTCTACGTGGCCGATTGTCCGAGACCTTCCCCCGGCGGAACTGTTCCGGACAATTTCACAGGGCGGGCCTGGGTTCCCCCGAAGACGATGCTGGCAACAGCCCCCCCCATCAACGTTCAGGTCGAAACGGTGCTTGAGGAGCGCCTCAAAATGGCCTCGGGATATTTTGATCGGGACAGCGCTGAGTTGGCTCAGTTGAGCCTTCCCACCACGCAAAAAGTGGCCCGGGAATAATTCTGTTTTTTACGACTTGAGAAGAGGTTTCCACCAACCCTCATTCGCAAGGAACCACTGAACAGTTTTCGTAATCCCGTCCTCGAACGAGTGGCGGGGGACGTAGCCGAGTTCTGTTGTGGCCTTTGTGGTATCCACGGCATACCGGCGGTCATGGCCGGCCCGGTCTTTGACGAAGGTGATGAGGGAATCGGTGGGTTTTCCTTTGGCAGCGGGAGCGTCCGGAAAGGCGTTTTTCCATTGAGGATTCGCTGCAAATTCCTGATCGATGATGGAACAAAGGAGACGAAGGAGGTCGATGTTTTTCCACTCGTTACGGCCGCCGATGTTGTAGGTTTCTCCAATGGTGCCTTTTTGGATCACGAGCTCGATGCCCAGGCAGTGATCGGAAACAAAGAGCCAGTCGCGGATGTTGAGTCCATCCCCATAGACTGGCAGGGATAGGCCACGCAAAGCGTTGGTGATGCACAAGGGGATCAGCTTTTCTGGAAAATGATACGGTCCGTAATTGTTCGAGCAGTTGCTGGTCGTGGCGAGCAGCCCGTAGGTATGGACATAGGCCCGGACCAAGTGGTCGGACGCAGCCTTGCTGGCGGAGTACGGGGAGTTGGGGGCGTAAGGAGTTTCTTCGCGAAAGGCCGGATCATTCGGGCCCAGGGATCCGTAGACTTCGTCGGTGGAGATATGATGAAATCGCACATCAGCGCGCCTGGCGCACTTGAGCAGAACGTGCGTGCCAAAGACATTGGTTTGGAGAAATGCCTCCGGGCCGGTGATCGAACGGTCCACATGGCTCTCAGCCGCAAAATGAACGATGATGTTGATTCCGTGCTCAGCAAGAAGTTGGTCGACGAGCGGCTCGTCGGCGATGTCACCGTGGACAAATTTCAGGCGGTCGGAATCGGTTGGCAGGCTGGCACGGTTTCCTGCGTAGGTGAGTGCATCAAGGACAACCAGATGATCGGCGGGATGGGTTGCAAGCCAGTAATAAACAAAATTCGCGCCGATAAATCCGGCACCGCCGGTGATGAGAAGGTTCATAGTTGAGAGAGTTATAGGATTTTAATCAGCGAATGAAAATGGCTTCTTCAAATTCGAGTAATGTGGCCGCAGGCCCCCGGGGATCGCGGAGCAGGGAAGTTCCCACCAAGGCGGCGTCGAAGCGCTGGCTGACCTCCTGGATGTTGGATGGGGTTAGCCCGCTCTCCGCTATTTTCAGGCAGTGGGGGGGAAGTTTGGAGGCAAGGTCAAAAGCCGAATAGTCGAGACTGAAATCTTTTTCCGAGTGTCCGGATTTGCCGACAAACCCGTCCTCCGTTTTGAATTTGCGGCTGTTGATGCCCACGATTTTTGCACCGGGTGGCAGTTGGTCGATTTCATCCAGGACATGGACCTCAAAAAGCGCCTCCATCCCCAGCTCCCTGGCGAGATCGTAAAACCCCGCGAGCCGCGCCTGATCGAGCACATTGGCCATCAAAAGAACCGCATCCGCCCCGAAGGCCCGGGCCTCGCGAACCTGATACTCGTCGATAAGAAAATCTTTGCGGAGAAGGGGTTTCGGCGAATGCCTTCGGGTGCTGGCCAGCCGGTGAATCGACATTCCAAAATGGGTCTCATTGGTGAGCACCGAAATGGCACGCACCATGGGATTCTCCAAATAGACATCGAGGGCTGCTGACACATTTTCCGGCCGCATGGGGCCCACACTGGGGGAGCGTTCTTTGATTTCGGCAATCATTCCAAAACTGCCACCCAGGGATGCCGCCAAGGATCTCACCGGAGGGGCATCGGCAATGCGGGCACGAAGGTCGGCGGCCGGGCGGGCCAGCTTTGCTGTGGCCACTTCGCGGACCACGTCATCTAAAATGTCATCAAGGATAGTTTTCATGGCTGAATGGTTCCCATTAGGAGGCCGGTCTCTTCTGACCAGCGGATGGATGGAAGTGTTGTCATCGGAGGGCGGCTCCATGAAGCAAAAAACTGTCCCGGTTTGGCATCCTTGCCGAAAGCTTCTGCCCGGGTTTTGGTTAGCGGGCCCGCTGTCGCAAGCTGCCGGGTGAACCAGACCTGGAATTCCCCGATCTCAGCCTTGGTCAGGGGTTTCTTTTCTCCGGTTTCGAGGCGCTCGGTTTTCCAGAGTGAGCCGGCCTCATCGAACACCCAAAGGCTCACAAGCGGGCTGGCGAAGGACGATTGGGCAATCAGGGTTCCTTCCGCATCCCTGCTGAGTTCAAGCCGTTCGCGTGATTCCGAAATGGCGGTGAGAGCTTGAGCCTGCGTTGAGCGGCTTCGGAACCAGTCACCCGACCATGTGGCACCGTTGAGGGAGAACGAACTTCCGCGGGCGCTGCGGGCCACCGGGGTTCCCTGTTTTCTAAGATCAATGGGAGCCAAAAACGCTGGCTGCGTGAGGGAAAAGGCATCCGATATCAGAACCCCTGTGCGCGAGACCTGTTCCTGCCAGCACACCATTTTCTTATCGTCGGGCCGAATGAGTGTGACATCAAAACGACTGCCGCTTCCGCCAAAACCTTCGCTCAAAATGATGGCAGCTCCCATCAGCAGGCTGGCCAACAGAGAAATCAGCGGGGTTGTCCAAAACAGGCGGTGACGATGTCCGGCGGGTGCAAACACCAAAAAGTTGACGGGTCCTATGATGACCGCAAAAGCCAGGACAAATGTGATGATGAGAGCGTGGGGAGGGGAGGGTTTTCCGATCCGGCCGGCAAGGCTCCAGCTCCAGGAATAACTGTTCATGAGGTTTCCGAGGTTGGAACCAACTTTCAGCAAATCGCGGGCTTGTTCCGGGAATTTCTCCTGCAAGGCAAAGACTTGGATTGCGCCTATGCCAAGACGGGTGTTTTGCGGAAGATCCGGTGGTGCGGTAGCGCTATCGTAAAACAAAGTGAGTGTGCCGCCCTGCGAAATCCAATCCTTGAGAGCAGCCCGCGGGCCTGGCTCCAGGCCGCGCCACTCGCCAGCGTCAAGCATGATGGCATCAAATCCCGCCAAAGCCCGCCAATCTGTCGGCATGAACCCCATATCCAAGGGTGTGCCCTCCAGGGATTCGGAGCCGGTGGAATTGTAGAGTTCGCGAAGCGCTGCCCAATGTTTGACCGACAGGGCTTTACCCATGCCAAGATACGGTGTGGGAGTGCTGCCTCCTCCTGATGAATACTCCGAGGCGGCACCCGAGGTGACACCAAATCCCGAGACGCTCACCGTCAAATTAGAATAACGCGCCGAGTTGGTGATCGGGGAGGCTAAGGGAATAAGGAGGTCAAATGTGCGCCGCTCACGTGCGGGGACAACAATTTTGCTCGTCGAGATGGCCGAGCGCCATTCTCCGAGGATATGAATGCTTTGCAGTGTCCACTCCCGTGAGCTCCCGGAATCGTTTTGCACATCGACCCTCAGGGGAAGAAATCCTGCTGGAGGCAAATCATCATAAAAATTGGTGATTTTGATATCAATACCGCTGCCTGACGCAAAACGCAGACCCGAAAGCTGGCGGTAGGCTTCGGAAGTCTGCAAGCCGCCGAGGAGGATCAGCACAACAATAAGCGCTGAGCAAAATACGGGGAGTTTTGGGGGGTGAATGAGGGACCCGGCGCAATGGCTCATCTTCGGGCAGCTTTCAAAATATCTGGAGCTGCTTTGCTCTGCTTCGGCACCGCCTCCACGATTCTCCTGATGATCCCCTGCGAGGTTTGTCCAGCCAGGCGTGCGGTGTAGTCGAGAACAATCCGATGCGCCAACACGGGGACGGCCAGCGCCTCGACATCTTCAAAGCTGGCATTCGGCCGGCCATCCAGCAAAGCG
The DNA here is from genome assembly GCA_041738805.1 of Terrimicrobiaceae bacterium. Taxonomy (GTDB): domain Bacteria; phylum Verrucomicrobiota; class Verrucomicrobiia; order Chthoniobacterales; family Terrimicrobiaceae; genus JAJTZA01. The sequence continues at coordinate 31,276 of JBGSPC010000286.1, forward strand.
GCTGCTTTTGCTCCTCCCGCAAGCGCCAATGCCGCCCGTGGACTTGCCCCGAATTTCACGCCTTCGGCGGCGGCACTGTCATGGGTGGCATCCACCAACCTCGCAATATACCCGGCCACCACCTCCGGCAGATAAATCGACCGAGTGAGAGCGCAGAGAGACAAAAACTCCTGATGGCCCATCACGGGTTCCACCAGAGGTTCGATGCCCAGTTCTCTCTGCCGGACAATTTTCTCCAGCACCTCCACGCTGTTTCTTTTGACCTCCAGCTTAAACAGGAACCGGTCAAGCTGGGCTTCGGGCAGCGGATACGTTCCCTCAAGTTCGATGGGGTTCTGGGTGGCTAGCACAAAAAACGGGTCCGGCAGATCGTGGGTTTGTCCCATGACCGTCACCCGGCGTTCCTGCATCGCTTCAAGAAGGGCCGCCTGGGTTTTTGGCGAAGCGCGATTGATTTCGTCCGCCAGAACAAGGTTCGCAAAAATTGGCCCGGGTTCGAAGACAAACTGACGGCGCCCCTCCACTTCTTGAAGGATAGGATTTCCTGTGATGTCACCGGGCAGAAGGTCGGGTGTGAATTGAATCCGCCGGGATTCCATTTGCAAGGCTTTGGAGAGGGCTTTGACCAGTTCCGTTTTTCCCAGTCCGGGGAGGCCTTCCAACAGAAGATGGCCGCGGGCCAGCAGACCGGTCAGGACAAGGTCCACGAGGGCCTCCTGGCCGAAAAGAACACCGTTTAACGCGCTCCGCAGCTTTCCCAGGGTTTGGCCCGCCTCAACTGTCGCAGATGGAGGCAAGCCGGTATCGCTCATGGGAAGCAGAGCTCCTTGATGAATTCTTACTCAGGCGACGCGCTCCGGGCTCATGATGGAACCATGGGTCTCCATCCATTGGCGCACGGAGCTGCGAAGGGCGGCCGAGGCTTCCTGGAGCTTGCGCTTCATTTCCCGACGCTCTTTGCGTGAGATCTCATTCCGTTTGGCCGTGGCCTCGCGGTATTGAACCAGCATTTCTTCCCAATGGGTGAGGGACGCCTGCACTTGAGCCCGTGCATTTTCCAAAATGGCATTAAGGGATTCGGAGATCTGTGAGGGATGGGCAAGGAGGCGGTCCTGCAACTGACGCTCGTGCTCGGCGATTTGGGCCTTCAAGATTTTTTCTTCAGGCACGGTGCGAAGGTTTTGGACGAGACCCAATTTGTTCAAAAGCCAGATTGTCCATTTGGTAGGATCAAACTGCCAAGGTTTCACACCATTGCGGTAGTCGAACTGAAACTCATGGTGGTAGTTGTGATAGCCTTCGCCAAACGTGAAAAACGCCATAAGCAGGCTGTCTCTTGCCGAGCAATGGGAGGAATACGGGCGGTCGCCAATCCAGTGACAGAGCGAGTTGATGCAAAACGTCATGTGGTGAACCACCACAATCCGGGCAACCCCGGCCACCAGGAAACCGCCCAAGGCAGCAACTGGCCCGCCAACAAGAAATCCGATGGCGGCAGGGATCACAAACCCTGCAAAAATAGCCACTGGCACATAATGCTGGTGCTGGAACCAAACCATCTTGTCCTTTTGGAGATCCCGCACCCAGGTGAGGGGAGTCTCGGGGCCTGTGCGGAAAAGCAACCAGCCGATGTGGGCATGGAAAAATCCTTTGGAAATGTCATAGGGATCCTCATCATGATCCACATGTTTGTGGTGGCGGCGGTGGTCCGCACACCAACTGAGAGCTGACCCCTCAAATGCGGCGGCCCCAAATAGAAGCGTGAAGGCTTTGACAGGCCAGCTGGCTTGGAAGGTGAAATGCGAGAACAACCGGTGGTAACCAAGCGTGATGCTCATCCCCGTGGCGATCGTGAAAAACAGGAACATCCCAATCTGAAACGCGTCCAAGCCGTGAAAATAAATATAGGCAGGAACGGCGGTCACCGTGGCGATAAACGTGCCAATCAGGAAGGCACTGTTGGTCCAGCGAACGGAATTGAGAAATCGCCGGAGTGAAAAACCACGAGAGGATGATTTGGAATGGCTCATAATTGGGTGTCAAAACGCAGGGGATTTCTCTGCAAGTGTTTAATCTCGTTCAATATTTGGCTGCTGACAAGTGGAAAGACGGGATGCAAAAGCTACTCCATGTGCATGGCCAGAATCAGGTCAGCATATTTGTCGGTGATGATGTGACGCCGGAGTTTGAGGGTGTTGGTGATTTCATCGCCGATCTCGAAGGGTTTGGGGACCATACGAAAGCAGGCAATGCGTTCAAAACTTTTGAAACCGGTATGGGCTCCGATGATACGCCGGATTTCGGCATCGAGGAGTTCCCTTGCCTTTTGGCTCTCCTGAAGTTCCAGAAGGTTGGCGGCAGAGACGCCTGCGGGCCGGAATCCCTCGAGGGATGGAACAATCAATACGCCAAGTTGTTTTTGGTCCTGACCGGTGACCATGCAGTGGTCAATGAGGGGTGAAGCCACCAACCGGTTTTCAATCGGCACAGGTTCGATGTTCTCCCCGTTGGAGAGCACGATGGTGTCCTTGGAGCGGCCAAGGATTTTGAGACAATCATTAAAGGTCACCATCCCGATGTCGCCTGTGTTCAGCCACCCGTCCTTCAGCACGCGGGCTGTGTTCTCGGGGTCCTTGTAATAACCCCGCATCACTTGTGGTCCCTGCACATGAATTTCCCCGCGGCGTCCCCGGCCACGGTCCCGGCGTGAGCGGTCAGGGTAGAGGATTTCGCCTGTTTGGAGATCGATGATTCGAACAGACGTCTCCGGAAAAAACGGGCCGACAGTGCCGATGACGAGGTTTGACCAGGTGCGGACAGCGAGCACGGGGGACGTCTCGGTGAGGCCATATCCCTCCAGCACAGGGATGCCAATCGAGTTAAAAAACTCGTCCACATGGGGTTGCAAGGCCCCGCCTCCTGAGATGGTGCCACGGAACTGTGAGCAACCCACCGCAGCCCGCAACTTTGCAAGCACGATGGGATCAAGGACTTTGTAGGGGACGATGTTTAAGGCCCAGGCTGCCAGATGGGAGCCTGTGAGCGTCATTTTCGCCCCAAGGGACAGGCCGGTGGTGTCGAGTTTCTGACCACGGAAAAATCGCTCGGCATTTTTTACCCGCAGACAGCTGGCCCGTGCCGCGCCGAAGAGTTTCCGGCGGATGATCGGGGAGGAGTCCACCCGCGCCATCAATTTTTGATAAAGATTTTCCCAGAGCCGGGGGGCTGAGGCCATCACATTGGGGAGAACCGTTTTGAGGTCCTCCCCAATTGTGCGGATGGTGGTATAGTGGGTGCAGATGCCTGCGCTGATGGCAATCATCTCGAACACCCGCTCATAACTGTGCCAAACGGGCAGGATCGACAGCGCCTTCTCGCCGGGAAAAAATTCCAACGGGAGGTTGCGGATCTGTGAGGCCATATTGGCATGCGTTAGCTGAACGCCTTTGGGGGTGCCTGTGGTCCCGGAGGTATAGATGATTGTGAAAAGATCCTCCGACCTCACTCCCGCGATCCGATCGTACGCGGAGGAATCCCCGGCCTCGCGGAATTTCCGGCCCTTCGCCTCGACCTCCTCCAAAAGGTGAACCCCATGCGGCGGGTTTTCCTTCATGCTCATGAGGATCACATGCTCCAACCGGGGAAGACGGTGTTTCACCCGTTCAAACTTTGCGAGCGTGGCTGCATTTTCCAGAATCACAAACCGGGCGTCCGAGTGATCCAGGATGTAGTGAATCTCCGCCTCGGTGACGTCGGTTCCTCTCGGGACATCCGCAGCGCCCGCCAGCAGGATCCCGTAATCACTCAGGATCCACTCAAGCCGGTTGTCGGCGATCAGCCCCACATGTTCGCGGGGTTGCAAACCCAATGCGATCAGGCCGGTCGCAAGGTCGAGCCCCCGTTCAAAAAGCTGTTGGAAGCTTGTGGGGACATAACTGCCATCGCTTCTTCTCGTCGCAAAGGCCGGAAGATCCCCGAATTTTTCGGCCGCATCCTGGTACAGTCTCGCAAGATTTTGTGAAGCTAAACGCGATGGCATGGGGTGCTGCCTGTGGGGGACCAAAGGGCGGGGGATATCTATTTTCTGCGGAAGGGCTGGAAACCCGACTCGCGGAACGTGATTCTCGCCTTGCTCGTGTCATATGGCGAAATCTCCACTTTCACCTTGTCGCCTGGAACGATGCGGATGAAATTTTTTCGCATCTTCCCGGAGATGTGCGCGAGCACGACATGGTCATTCGCGAGCTTCACCCGGAACATCGTTCCCGGAAGCACGTCCACAACGACCCCTTCACTTTCAATACATTCTTCTTTAGCCACAATTTTTTAGGAACAGGCCTTATACCGGACATCCAAAAGAAAATCAACCCCTTGCGAGTAGGAAAGAATTTTAATCCTTGGCATCCCGACTGCTGGGTGAGGGGCTGTGTCTTTTCATAAATTCTCATGTGGCCGCGCGGAATATGACAAAAATGTAACATTGCGCCCGGCGAATCTTGGGATAAGACGGGGCGTGTCATGGATTGCCGTTTGAAAATTGCCCTGATCCTGGTTTGTGCCGCAGGTTTCGCTCTTTCGCAGGCATCGGCTCAAGAAAAACCAGCGGCGGGGGCCGGTCTGACGGCGGATGAGTTGATGCTTCGTGCCGACGAAGCTTACAACAAGCGGGCATTCTCAGAGGCGGCAAAACTCTATCGGAATTTTTTCCGGGACTTCGGCAAATCCAAAGAGCCACAAGTGATCGATATCATTCGCCGGCGGAGTTACACCCTGGCGATGTGTCTTGTGCAGGCGAAGACATTTGATGAGGCCATGGAAGAAATTTCGGCGGCCCTTGCCAAAACGCCACCGCTGGACCCCTGGCAAATTCAAGAACTGACGTGTTGGCTCGGGGTGTGTCAGATGCAGGAAAAAGAATTTGAGGCCGCCGTGGCCACGTTGGAAAAATTTCTCGGGTTGTTCCCACCCGGGGCCGTGAACAATCCGAGTTATGTGAAACAGTATCAGGCCGCGACAAAAATCCCGGAGGCCCGGGTTTTGATTGGTACCTCGCTTCTCTTGCAGGACAAGTTCCCGGAAGCGGCCGCGCACTTTGAAACGATCAAACCTGAGCTCAATCCCGCCGACCGGGGCCGCGCCACGGTTCTCCAACTTTACAGCCTGATCCAAGCCGGGGACTTTGAATCGGCCCTTCGATTGGTCGAGGAGGAATACCCTCGCATGGGAGACTTGCTCCAGTTGGTGGCTTTTCAAACGTTGACACTTGAACTGGGGAATCATTTTCTTGAGAACGGGCACTACCGCGACGCCATTGTCTGTCTTCAAAGGGTCTGGTCCTCAGAGAGGTTGTTAAAACATCAGAGCGACCGTGCCGCGGATTTGGAATCGAAGTTGATGGCTGCGGAGGCCAATCCGTCATCAGATCCCTACCTGAAATTGGCGCTCGCCCAGCAAATTGCGAAGGTCCGGCGTGAGGTGGAAACGTTCCAGAAAATCGAAAACTTTGACTCTGCGCTCCGCTTGCGTCTCGCGACGGCCTACCAGAAAATGAAGCGTTACCGCGAGTCGGCCCTCATCATGGAAGCCATGCTCGAAGAGATGCCGCCCGATCCTCTGGTGGAAGCTGCTTCGGTGAATCTTGTGCAGTCCTGGGGAGAGCTTGAGCGGTGGCCCAAAGTGATTGAGTCCTCCCAGAAGTTTGCCGAGGTTTTTCCAAAATCGAAGGAGCTCCCTCTGGTGCTGTATTTGCAGGGCTTGGCGGAGCAGAAGGCTTTGGCCTATGACGATTCTGTCGCGACGTTTGAGCTGATCACAAAAAAGCACGGTTCATCGAAGTTTGCGCCACGGGCTCAATTCATGAAGGGGTTCACGCTGCTTCTGGCTGAGCAGAATGCCGCCGCGATCGAGGCTTTTGAAACATTCACCAAGAAGCACCCCAAGCATGAGTTGGCCGATGCGGCAGCGTATTGGCGGGGCATGGGATTCTCGCTCGACAAGCAATATGAAACGGCCCGCGAGGTTCTTGGGGAGTATCTGGAAGCCAAAAAGGGTTCCTATCGGAGTGCGGCCGTTTTTCGTAGGGCCTATTGCGCACAGCAGTTGGAAGATTACACCACAAGCATTCGTGAATTTTCCGAATATCTCAAAAAATATCCCGGGGGTGAGGAGTCCAGTGAGGCCAAGATTCTGCTGGGTGATGCCCTGATGAATGAGGGGCGGATGGAGGAGGGGATTGCGGCTTTTGAAGGCATTCCTCCCGAGGACACGCGGTTCTATGAGGAGGGGATTTTCAAAGTTGGCAAGGCCCTGAAGTTGATGGAGGAATATCCCCGCCTGCGTGAACACATGGAGGCCTTTGTGGCATCCAGTCCCCGCAGCCCACGCGTGGCGGAAGCCATTTACAATATCGGATGGGTGTATCGTCAGGACGGGCAACCGGAAAAAGCCCGGGACATTTACTGGGAGGCAGTTGGCGAATATGGCGGGGACCCCTCGATCCGTTCGGTTGATGACCTTTTCCCGGCGCTTTCAAAACTCTACAAAGGCCCTGAACAGACCGCGCAATATCTGGCGAAGCTCAGAGATTTGAAGGAGGAGTCAGCCAACAAACCGGCGCTGGCGATGAGGTCACTTTGGGCACAAGCCCAGGCGCTCCGCAAAACCGAACCCGATCGTGCCAGAGACCTGCTTGTTGAGGCTTCTGCTCTTGCCAGAGTGGAGGAGACCAACCCGCTTTTGTTGGCGGATATGGCGGACGCCCTCCTTGCCAGTGGTCGCGAGGCGGAGGGGGAAACGCTGTGGCGGGATTTGGTGAAGTGGAATCCCCGGGCTCCTCAAAAGGAGAGGGCTTTGGCCACGTTGGGGCTCCTTGAACTCAAGCGCGGAAATGAAAAAGCCGCGCTCAGCCTGTTTGATCGTTTTGAGCGGGAAACGACAGGATCCCTTCTTCTTGGCAAGGTCATGCTGGCCCGCGCCTCCCTTCAACAAACCCGCGGCCAATACGCCGATGCCCGCAAAAGTCTGGAGCTGCTTCTCTCCAGCGAATATGCAACCGGCCCGGAAAAGTGCGAGGCCCTTTACCTGACCGGCGAACTCCATATGAAAGAAGGCAAGCCTGAGTTGGCCATTCCATATTTCCAACGCATCTACGTGATGCATGGACGATGGAGCGATTGGGTGGCGAGGGCTTATTACCGGAGTGGAGAAGCCTTTGAAAAATTAAAAGATACCCTCTCTGCCCGCCGCACCTATCAGGAATTGTCGCAACGTGAGGAACTTTCCGGTTTGAAGGAAACCGACAAGGCCCGCGAACGACTGCAAGCCCTTGGCGGACCACTACCCAAAGAGGCCGCTGAATCCGGGGAGCCCGCAGGATGAGTATTCCGCGCACCATTCCGTTTTTGTTTGCCGGGCTGGCTCTTGCTGGAATGATTTCCTCTTCCGTCAACGCCCAGGACACCCTGTTTTATGCGGACGGCAAGACCCGGGTGGGAAAAATTCTTTCTGTGGATCCCAAAAATTTCCGCCTCGAGGTCCCTCTCCCGTCCTCTGCGGGTGGAAGCCCCGTCTTTGCATCAGTGACCATTCCCCGTGCGGACGTTGTCCAGATTGAATTCGGTCCCGATGAAGGTCTTGAGCGCAAACTCCGGGAGGCAAGCATTTCCAATCTGGCCGGGATGGCGGCACTGTGGAGGCAGTGGGAGCCATTCCTTGGCGTTCCGAAATCTCCCTCCGGAAGGATTGGCGGGATCTATGGGGACTTGCTTTTACAAACCCGAACCGAGGCCAATGCTCAGGCGGCCCTCACACTTTTTACTCAGTTGGAATCTTCCGCCTGGGCTGAGGACTCACGCATGTTGGCCAAACAGGGACGCCTTCGAGCCATGATTGCAACGGGCAACGCGGCCGCAGCCGTGAAAGATGCTCTCGAAATTGCCAAGATCACGGAAGACCCTGCCGTTCTTGTGGAAGCAAAATTCATCCTTGCCGGTGCCGCAGATCAGGAACTCCGCATGCTTCTCGTGGAAAACCCCCGCTGGGAAGAGGATATCTACGTCATCCCCGAGCGCCACCGGCTCTACAATCAGGCTCTTGATGAATATCTTTTCCCCTACCTGTTTTTCGGTTCGGAAAGCGAGGCCGCCGCCCGGGGACTCTGGGGGGCCACAGGAGTTTATGAAATGGTTGGTGAACTCGACAAAGCCCGGGAGACAAGCCGCGACCTTATCCGCATCTACCCGCAAACCCCCTTCGCCGACAAAGCAAAAACCTTCCTCGAAAAACTCCCCCAAGCCTTGCGGGATGAGGATCCCGAAAAAGAGGCCAGGGAGGAAGATCATCCATCACCGAAGCCAAAAACCAAACCATGAAAATCCATAACAAACTCCGCGTTCTCATTCTTACCATCCTTCTCGGATTTGCCATCGCGCCCGTGGTGGTGACCGCCCAGGCCCAGACGGCAGACCAGGCGCAAGCAGCCGCAAAACCCCCGAAAGACAAAACGCTGTTGGACGTCTTTAACACCGGCGGAATCCTCATGTATCCCCTGCTGCTCTGCTCCATTGGAACGTTTGCCGTGGCGGTGTATTGCTTCCTGAACATCAACAGCAGAAAAATGATGCCCAAAACCCAAGTGGAAGCCGTGGGCCACTACATGCAACAACGGGACGCCTCCAGCGCCTATCAGCTCTGCAACTCGCAGCCCAACGTGTTTGCAAACACGGTCTCCGCCGCTCTCCTCAAAGTGAATTTCGAAAGGGACCTGGCCAACAAACTTTCCATGGAACAGGCCGCCGGCGAAACCCTCGCCAACGAGGAAACCAAGCTCAACATGTGGGTCAATTATTTGAATGTTTTTGCCACGATTGGGCCAATGCTCGGGCTTTTGGGCACGGTCACCGGCATGATCGCAAGCTTCGATATGCTCGCTGCAGGAAAATCCGAACCGTCCGATTTGGCAGGAGGAATTGGTGAGGCCATGATCACCACCGCTGCCGGGTTGTTTGTCGGGATTCCCGCCATGTTCTTCTTTTTCTATTTCCGGAACATGCTGGCCATTAATGTCGCGGAGATCCAAAAGCGTGTGACCTTCATGCTGGATGTGCTTTCAGGCGAATTGAAACTTCAGGGGGCCACGGTGGAAACCGAACAATCTCAGGCATGAGACTCGCCAAAAAACAGGATGATGAGGTCGGTTTCCAACTGGCACCGATGATTGATATGACTTTCCTGCTTCTGGTGTTTTTTATGGTCACAACCAAAATTTCCAAGGAGCAGGTCAAAGTTGACATCAAGCTGCCCACGGCCAGCAACGCCGTGATCCCCTCGGATCTCAGCGATCGCGATATTGTGAGTATTGACGGCGGCGGTAAATACTTTGTGGGCCAGCGACCCGTGGACAAAAAAGAGCTTACCGAATACCTCAAGCAGCGTTTCAAAAACGTCCCGCCGCTCCGCCTCTACGTGCGGGCGGATGCCAAGACCCCCGGCCGTCAGGTCAAAGAACTCATGAAAATCGCCAGCGAAGCCGGAGCGATCAATGTCATTTTTGGAACCTATCAGGACTGATCCCCATGCAAATCAAACGCACGATCCATCCCGCCGTTGAGATGCAAATGGGGCCCATGATTGATATGGTGTTTCTTTTGCTCGTCTTTTTTATGGTCACGGCAAAACCGGTCAAGCAGGAGAGCGACCTGAACATCGGTCTGCCTGGAACTGTGGCGCAGGAAGAGGCTTTGGATATTCCCGATGAGCAGAGGATCCTCATTCGCACCGACGGGCAGGTTTTGCTGAATGAGCTCCCCATGGACAAGCCCGCGGATGAGGTTTTGCCAACTCTGATTTCCACTCTGAAGCGTTTCAAACAAACGGCGGATGCCAACAAAAGCGAGGCCCTGGTCACGATTGATGCGGAGGACGGCTCGACCCATCAGCGCATCGTGACGGTGTTGAATGCTTGTGCGGTTGCGGAAATCACAGGTGTCACGTTTGCGGATTCCAGCGAGGAGGAAGGATAAATGGCCGGAATCGAAACATTCCTGGATGAAAGCGAGAAAGCCAAGCGGAGTCGCCGCCGGCTGATTGTCACGATCCTGGCAATCGTCGTGGGAATCCACATTTTCGGCGGTGTGGTCGCTGGCGTTCTGGTTGTTGCCCGCTACATTTTTCCTCCTCCTGCCACCTTCGTGGTCAAGAAGGATATCCGTCTGCCAGCCAGGCAGCGTGAGCACAAGATGAACATGGCGGCCTTTGATGCGATGACGCCCAAACCCACGTTTAATGACAAGATGCAGAGCATGCAACCATCGCCTTTTGCGCTGCCTGAGTTGCCCAAGCTGCCCATGGACCAAATGTTGCCGCTGGATCCCTCCGCCATTGTGAGCGATCAGGTTTCAAGTTTGGTCGGCACGGCCGGGACCGGCGGAGGCGGGGAGGGGGCCGGTGGTCTCGGGGGAACGGGAACCGGGTTTTCGTTTATGGGAATCCAGTCCAGCGGCAAACGGATTTTGCTCATGTTCGACATCTCCGGCAGCGTGACCAACAAGGCGGCCGCCAGCGGAATGCCCCTCTCCCGCATCAAAGACGAGGCGATCGAACTGATTGCTCAACTCCCGGCCTCCTCGCGTTTTGGCATTATCCTTTTCACGCAAAACTACAAAGTCTTCCGCGAGGAATTGGTGCCCGCCACCGACCCGAACCGTCAAGCGGTGAAGGAGTGGCTTGAGAATCATTGGACGGAAGCCGGAACCTTGAGCGGCGGCGTCACAAACCCGAAAGGCTTTGTTGGTGTGCTCGAGCTGGCCGCCAAACTGGAGCCCGACGTGTCTTTTGTGGTCAGTGACGGGAGCTTTCAGGACCGCACCAGTGGCTCCATCGCCGGGATTCCTTGGAAGAGCCTTGAGGAGGCTGTCATGGGGCCTCTCCAGGGAACCGGAAGCTGTGCGCTCAATTTTATCGGCTTTCAGATGAAGCCGCTCGATAAACGGGAGATGCAATCCCTTGTGCGGCGGACGAAGGGAAAGCTTCGCGAGATCAAATAGTCTGGGGACCAGCCTGGGGACCTCGTGTAGTGTCTCGCAAATGACTGGTGTTTTGTTGGGTTCAAAATGGCCCGCCGCCAAGGCGCGACGATGGAGCATATCCGTTGTGATACGTGACTGAGGAGCAACGCAGGCGCCGGGCCATTTTCAACCCAACCCTTCCGGACGTGAGGATTTTGGCGATTTTCTGCGTTGCTCGCTCGGCCAGTGTGAGTCACACACAGGCGCTTCGCTTGCGCCTTGAAAATCGCCAAAATTCTCCTCGGCAAAACACCAGTCATTTGCGAGACACTACACTAGCCCCCCCAGCGCGCTCCAGGACTGAGAGCGGGAACCCAGCCTCTCAAGTGACCATAGGCGTAGTTGGTCTTTCCAATGGCCCCGATCATGCGCCTGCCCGTGGCAGCTTTCCAGGCCTTGCTCATGCTTTCGCCGGTGTGGCAACCCCAGCTTTTCACAAATGCATCCTTGGTGAAAATTCCCCGCTTGATCTTTCGCAGGTCCTTCTCGTGGAGCCAGACCTTGGAAGCACTGTCGATTTCATTGCTGTAATCAAACATGAAACACGCGCGGTTGGAGTGGCCATAAAACTCGAAATTCGCAATTTTGACCCTGTCTCTTGGCTTGCCATTGTTGATGTAGTTGATGAGTTGATCCGTGGTGTCGAACCAGACAAGGTTGATTTTGTATTTGTCGCGGACACTGATGATATTGGCGATCAGATCATCGGAAATATCCTGTCGCTGACTTCGGCGGGAGTACCCCGGGCGGTAAACCAACCAGGTGATCGGCACATTCGGGCCATGTTTCTTTTGAAGTTCCTGGATGCGAACCCTGGCTGCCCGGATAAAGTTCCCCCACCAGATATCATGTGGCTGGGCTTTGTATTTTTCCCATTCCATCAGCGACGGCCCACCGCTCACCAAAATGTACTCACGCCCGGTCTCCGCTTGCGCCCCCCATAACGAAAGGCAAAACAACAGGACAGCCAAGGAAAGTAGACGCTTCATCACGTTTTCCTTCCACCGGTTTTTCAGGAAAATCAAGCTTCTTTCGAGCCCTCAATCGGGAATGAACCCCTCAAAGATCGTGTTATCTGCCATGACAAGGCATCTGTCGTGCTCCACCTGAGACTTCACCGTCCACCCCAGCAGGGGCAGTCGCAAGAATCGCTTGATCGTCAAGGGAGCCCATGCAGGAAGCTGCCGCCAATCATGGGCAATAAAATCGGGGCGGGTGAATCCATTGGCTACGTAGTGGGAGAGAAGAAATTTTTTCCAGGCGGCTTTCCGGTCGGTTGCGAACCTGCACGAAATCTGACCTCTTATAAAATGAGGGCGATGATTTTTAAACCAAAGCAGCGAGCGGGGGTTGAAGGACTGAACTGCATAAGCTCCTTCGTAACCGTCCAAAAGAGAGGCGGTTGCCGTCTCGGTTGTCCGGTTGCTGCCACGGGTTTTGATTTCGATCAGCACCCCAACCCGCCCGGCCACGGCAGCAAGCACATCCTCGAGCAGGGGAATTCCCTCTTCCGTCTTCGCCAACCGCAAAGTGGTCAGATCGCCCCAATGACTTTCTGATATTAAGGCGGGCTCCCCCGTCATTCGCTCCAAAGACCAATCGTGAAAAACCATCACCCGTCCATCACGCGTGGCCTGCACATCAATTTCCACCGGAAATCCCAACTCCACAGCCTGACGGATGGCCGAAAGCGAATTTTCCGGGCGCCCCGCTCCAAACAAGCCGCGATGCGCGAACGGTTTTGCTTTCAACCAGGCCAAATTCTTTTTCATTTTGTTGCGTAAATTTTTCTGGTCAGGCGTTGCATAAACTGGTTAGTTGTTCACATTCTTAGCGCTTTAGCCCAAACAAAGGATGGTTATTCACATACGCAACACCGCCGCCCCAGTCAAAAGATTCGGGCTACACCTCATCGGTCCTCTCAACCGGACCAAGCTCCCGCATTTGTTCAAGTGTGCTCCTCTGCAAATGGTCGCGCTTTCCGTTCTGGGGACATTGTCCGGGGCCTTCGCCCAAGGTTCGCCCCTCACGATTGCTGCCCCCACGCCAGCGCCCGCACCACAAATCCAAGCGAGCTCGTTCTCTGTGTTCAGCGACTATCGGGAAGGCAATGCCATCGCAAACAGCCTGCGTACTTCTCCCCCCAAACTTTACAAATTTGAACGTGCCTCCCTCCGCGACGTGCTTCGCTTTCTTGCTGATGAAGCAGGGATTCCATTCATCTCAATGCAGGAACGCATCCCGAGCGAGCGCAGCGCTGGCGCGCCCTCCATTGACGATATCCTCGTGACTTTCACCATGAGGGCAAGTCCGTTTCTTGTGCTTGAGAGCATCGCCAAAGCGAATGATGTGGCTTTGATTTACGAGAACGGAGTTTGGTTCATCCGCCCATACAACGAGCGGGAATTGATCGGCAGGATTTATCGCTTGAAATTCACCCCGCAAGACCGCGTGACCATTGACTCGAACAACACAGGAGGCGGTAACCAGCAGCAAAACACTTCCATCAATTCGTCGGCCGCCATTCCCAATGTCCAGCTCCAGCAGCCACAATCCGTTTTCACAACTGAGGAGCCCGCTCTGATTCAGGAAATTAAAAATCTTCTCAAAATCCCCAGCACAGGTGTCAGGGGTCTTGTTGCGGATCAGGACGCCAGTGTGGATAATTTTCCTCCCATTTCCTCCAATTCCGGAATCAATCCCTATGGAGGAAATCTGTCGAGCGTTCCGGCGTTGGCCGGCAGCGAGCCTTCGGTGACTTTCAACTCGGATACGAACACCATCTACATCATCGCCACCCGCCAGCAACATCAGTGGGTCGAAGGTTTCCTGGCAGCAGCTGACCGGCCCCAGGCTCTTATCGGAATCGAAGTCAAATTTTTCGAAACCACGCGCGACCCCACCAAAGAAGTCGGCATCAACTGGGCAAACACCATGCAGGGGGGATATGACATTAATCTGTCACAAGCCCTGGTTGCCGATGGAGGGATCAACTACGGAGTTTCCAACGCCCGCGAAACGGGATTCAACAACACAACCAGCAGCATCCGAAGCGATCGGACCAACACACAATTCGGGCAGGAATCCGGAGGTGGTCTCGCCACAGGCACGGTCCCTTCATCCCTGGCCGGTGTGCCGACCAGCGGAGCCTACAATTTTAACTCCAACGGCAGCTTTGCCAGGCAAAACAACATCAATGAAGCCTTCGACACGGCCACGGATCTGACCACCGATATCTATCAATCCTTGCGGGATTACAATTCCGGCCTTGGTGCAGCTTACACGGCAGTCCTCGCACCGAAAGATATCAACTTTGCGATTGAGGCCTTCATGGAAGATCGTGACGCCAGCATCGTGCAGTATCCGCGAGTGCTGACGGTTAACAACCGAGAGGTGGCGATTTCCAATGCGAGAAACGAACCGATTCTCGGTTCTTCTGCCACCAACGCATCCGGTGGCGCCTCCACACAAACGAGTGCCATCGAATACCTGCCCATTGGAACCCAGCTCAACATCCTGCCCAAAACCATGCCGGATGGTTCGGTTTTCATGAATGTTGCCATCACCGTGTCCAACATCCTGCGGTTCAAGCCCATTCAAACAGGCATTGGGCAAACCAATGAGTATCCAGTGACCACCTCCCGTGTTTACCAAGCCGCGCTGCAAGTGGATTCAGGCTACACGCTGGCTGTTGGTGGATTGGAGGAAACTTTTGACGAACAAGTGGACAATGGGATCCTGCTTCTCAAAGATATCCCAGGGGTCGGACAACTCTTCAAAAGCAAAGGGCGCTCACAAAACCGCAGAAACCTCATCATTTTTATCACTCCGGATGTGATTATCGACCGCCGAACAACGACGGGAATTGCTGAAACTCCGCAATCCGTTCTTCCCCTCCGACCGGGGGATCCCACCCCTCCTGCCTTCGCATCGGATGGCCGCCTGGCCGGGGGATACACGGGCTTGGATGACGCTTTTGCGTGGCTGGCCTTTCAGAATGACTTCTACCGCCAAATCATCTCAGAAAACCGGACCAACAGGAACTCCATCAAGCAACTTGAAGGGGTGATTCGCACCGCAGAAATGGTTCTTCTTGAGATCGAATTTCTGGCTGCCAACTCGCCAGCGCGCGCTGAGCAATTTGCCAAGAAAGAAGTGGAGGCTCTCGCGCTCTTGAATCAGTTGAAGGAAACTCTCGCCAAGGCGCAGAAAAATATCTTTTAACCCGTTTCTGACGAAGAGGCAGGATCTCTTCTGGCAGCCGCTTTACTTAGCCGATCCGAGATCGCGGCACCCAAGCCTCCAAGGGGAGGGCTCTCAGCCACGAGAAGGTCCAACCCGGCCGAATCGAGCCTTCGCATGGCCCCATAAAGTCTCGAGGCCGCCTCCACCGGGTCTCCAGAAGCACTCAGAATCTCCACCACCTGGAAACCCTCCAGACGATTCTGCCAGGCCAGCAGTCCGACTTTCGGTTTATTTTGTGACCAGGATTTGAGGGTTGATGTCGGGTGAACTTCCATCGGGGTCTGTGGGGCATAGTGGCTTTTGAGCCGTCCGGGAGACAAAATATCAGATTCTTTTTCCTCGATTTCTGCATATTGTGAGAGTTGTTCCCTCGTGATGGGTCCATGTCTCAGAATCTGAAGTTTCTCTCCCGTGATCAGAACAATGGTACTTTCGATGCCATGCAAACATGGACCGCCATCAAGGATGAGCGGGATTCTTCCGTTGAGCTCTTCCACCACGTGGATTGCGGAGGTGGGGCTGATGCGGCCAAAGCGGTTTGCACTGGGAGCGGCCACAGGTTCGCCAAGAATGCTTAGCACCTCTGCAAAAAGCGGGTGGGCACTCATGCGGATGGCAACCGTCTCCTGGCCTGCCGTGATAAGATCAGGAACACATTCCCGTCTTTCAACCACCACGGTGAGCGGTCCCGGCCAGAAAGCTTTTGCCAGCCTGCCTGCAAGGGCGGAGGGTTTTGCCAGGCGGTCGAGCCATTGCATGTCAGGCAGATGAATGATGAGCGGGTCGGAAAGCGGTCGTTCTTTGGCGTCAAAGATCCTTGCGCAGGCCTTTGAATCCAGAGCCTTGGCGGCCAATCCGTAAACCGTCTCGGTTGGCATCGCAACAACGTTGCCCTCCCGCAGTCGCATGGCCGCTTCCTGGACCCCTCGGGATCCTTCCACAATTCTTGTTTTCAAACGTTCAGTTCGCTTTCGGCAGCCTGACGGGTCTGGTTTTCGCGGAAGGCCGCCAGCTTTTCTGCAGTTCCCGGAAGTTCCCGTTCCAAAAGAGCGGCTGCAAACAGTGCCGCGTTCTTGGCACCGGCAATCCCGATGGCGAAAGTGGCCACAGGGATCCCCGCCGGCATTTGAACAATGGAAAGCAGCGAATCCAGGCCTTGAAGCGATTTGCTTTGGACGGGAACACCCAGAACGGGCACCGTCGTGTGGGCGGCCACCATCCCCGGCAGATGCGCAGCCCCCCCGGCTCCCGCAATAATCGCCCGCAGGCCGCGCCCGGACGCCGATTTGGCATACTCCGCCATGGCATCCGGCATCCGGTGCGCGGAGATCACCTGATATTCGTGCGGTATCCCCAATTGCTCCAGCACCAGATGGGCCTCCCGCATGGTCTCCCAATCGGACTGACTGCCCATAATGATTCCGACGACTGGTTGCTGTTGAGTGGGTGAAGAATTCATTTGTTACAGAATTGTTTCTTTGTGGCGGTTGACTGTCTTGCTGAACGCGAAAATCATGCACATCAGGTGACCAATCACTTTTCAACAGGGAAATAACCGAAATGCCAAGAGGAACCGTAAAATGGTTTAACAACAAGAAGGGCTTTGGGTTCCTGACGGATCCGGAAGTTCAGGGCGATGTTTTTGTCCACTATTCCGAGATCAAATCCGGGGGCTATCGAACTCTGGAACCCGGAGATTCTGTTGTATATGAGTTGGTCACTGACCAAAAAGGTTCACGGGCCCGCTCGGTTGTGAGAGTATGAAGGGGTGCTTCCAAATATCGCGCTTATCGGTTTTATGGGTTGCGGAAAATCTTCCGTCGGCCGACGGCTTGCCATGCTCACCGGCCACCGTTTTGTGGATACGGATGATATGATTGTTCAGGCGGAGCGCCGGTCGATCTCCGAAATTTTTGCGGCCGAGGGCGAGGCACATTTTCGGGTGATCGAAAAGCGGGTGCTTTCTGAGTTGGTCGGCGTCTGCGGAGTGGTCCTCTCCACAGGGGGGGGGCTGGTATTGGATTCGGAAAACCGCGAAACTCTCAGGAAAATCGCGATGATTGCGTGGTTGGATGCGGATCCGGATGTGCTTTTTGAACGCGCCACCCGCTCAACCCGCAGACCCCTCCTACAAACCGAAAATCCCCGTCTCCGCTTTGACGGACTCCTTGAAAAACGGATTCCCATCTACTCAGAGTTTTCGGATTTTCGCGTGGATTCGACCGGAATCGGCCACGATGAAGCAGCTGCTCAGATCCTTGACCTCGCCCTGAGGCACCGAAGGCGTTTTGATTGTTGACGGAAACGCCTTCCGGTTCTTTGATGGAGACCGTCAATTAACAACCAAAATAATACTCATCACTTCATGGCTACCATAGGAATCAACGGCTTCGGCCGAATCGGACGTCTCGTCTTCCGCGCAATCGTCGAACAAGGTCTTCTCGAAAAGGGCTTCAAAGTTGTTGCGGTCAATGACCTCGTCCCCGCAGACAATCTCGCATACCTTGTCAAATATGACTCAACCCAGGGCCGCTTCGCCGGAGAGGTCCACAGTGAAAAATCCGACCCCTCGATCGAAGAGGACGACACCCTGGTGGTGAATGGTCAAAAGATCAAATGCCTTGCCGTCAAAGAAGGACCCGCCGCCCTCCCATGGAAAGAACTGGGTGTGGATATCGTCATCGAATGCACCGGCCTGTTCACGGATGCCGCGAAAGCCAAAGGTCATTTGGATGCCGGTGCGAAAAAAGTCATCATTTCCGCTCCTGCCAAAGGGGAAGACATCACGGTGGTGATGGGTGTCAACAACGACAAATACGATGCCTCGAAGCATCACATTATCTCCAATGCCAGTTGCACCACCAACTGCCTGGCGCCTGTCGTTCATGTCCTCCTCAAGGAGGGTTTTGGAATTGATGAAGGTCTCATGACCACGGTCCACAGCTACACGGCCACCCAGAAAACCGTGGATGGACCCAGCCGCAAGGATTGGAAGGGCGGTCGCAGCGCAGCGATCAACATCATTCCCAGCACAACCGGAGCAGCCAAAGCAGTTGCTCTTGTTTGCCCCGAAGTCAAAGGCAAGCTCACCGGCATGTCCTTCCGTGTGCCCACGCCCACCGTCTCGGTTGTTGATCTCACGGTGAAAACCACCAAGGCCACCAGCTACAAAGAAATTGCAGCCGCCATGAAAAAAGCCAGCGAAACGTATCTGAAGGGTATTCTCGCCTACACCGAAGACGAGGTCGTTTCCTCGGACTTCATCCATAACACGCATTCCAGCATCTTTGATGCGGGAAGCGGCATCGAACTCAACGCCAATTTCTTCAAGTTGATCAGTTGGTATGACAACGAGTGGGGCTACAGCAACCGCTGCGTGGATCTCCTCCGTCAGATCTCCTGAGAACTTCCGGAGTTTTTTAAAGAACAAACCCCACATCCCGGACAGGGATGTGGGGTTTTCTTTTTGCGATGCAGATTTGACATTGTGAGGGATTTAACGCCTGATGGTGTGTCCTACTTTTATAGATTATGCAGATCCACCTGAGTCCCCGCCATTTGACCCTCACCGCCGCCATCCACGCCCATGTCGCGGAAAAAATTTCCCATTTGGAAAACATTTCCACCCAGATTGTTGCCGCGCACGTGGTGCTGCTTCATGATGAAACAAAGACCAAAAAGCATGTGGTGAAAGTCCACCTTGCCGTGGCCGGCCCCGACATCCATGCGGAGGCGAACCATGACGACCTTTATGCGGCCATTGATCTTGTGGTCGACAAGCTTGCCACGCAGCTTCGCAAGCGCAAAACCAAACTCACAAGCCACAAAAAGCATCTCACCCAGCTGGCCAGTGAAGGACGCAAGCGCGGCTACACCCGCCGCTAACCTTTTCCAGAGGTCAAGGCCGTCAAAGAATCCGTTCAAGACGAACGAAGCATTCCGTGGAGTATAAAGTCAAACTTGAGGTCTTTGAAGGCCCCCTTGATCTTTTGCTGTATCTCATCAAACGCGATGAGGTCGATATCTACGATATTTCCATCGAGCGGATCACGTCACAATACCTCCAATACATGGAGGCGTTCCATGTCCTGAATATCGACCTGGCCGGCGAGTTTATTGTGATGGCGGCAAACCTGCTCTACATCAAAAGCCGCACCCTTTTGCCCAAAGATCTGCAGATGGCGGAGATTGACGCCGAGGACGATGATCCCCGCTGGGAGTTGATCCGGCAGCTCATCGAATACAAAAAGTTCAAGGAGGCCGCCGAAAAACTGCGGTCCCGCGAGCAGATGCAGGAAATGCTTTTTCCGCGGGCCCCTGCCACCCCGGAGATGCCCACCCCTGACGAAAACCTGCTGGTGGCGGAAGTCGGGATCTTCGATTTGATCAATGCCTTTCAGAAGGTCCTCAAACGCATTGACTCCAAAAAAGAAGACCTGCGAGAGATTTTTGCAGAAAATTACACGGTGGGGGACAAGATCGACTTTCTCCTGCGCGTGACATCATCCGGTGTCTCAATCCGCTTTGAAGAATGTTTTGAGGGAGCGGCCAGCCGAGCGGAAATTGTGGTCACCTTCCTTGCCATGCTGGAACTTATCCGTTTGAAGCAACTACGTGTGAAACAAGAAAATCAATTTGATGAGATTTGGATCGAACCGATTGGCGAACCCGCCAAAGCTGAGGAGGTTGGGGTATGAGTGAAGACGAGACACCCGAAATCCCGGAGATGGTTGGAGACCCACCCAAGCCGCTCAAACAAATTCTTGAGGCTGTCCTTTTCTCCTCGCAGAAACCCATGTCGGTGAAAGAACTGTGCAACTCTCTCAAGGGCGCTGCAGAGTCCGGTGATCCCTCGGCGTTGGCCTATGCAAAAACCAAGGAACCAGCTCTCCGCGAGGCCCTCTCGGAGTTGGCCGTCGATTGTGCCGAAGAAGGACGCACCTACGAAGTCCGCGAAACGGCATCCGGTTGGCAGCTTGTCACCCGTGCTGAGTTTGCGCCATGGCTGCGTCAGCTCTACCCTGAAAACCGACCTGCCCGTCTCAGCGCCCCCGCCCTGGAAACACTGGCCATCATTGCCTACCGCCAACCTATCACGCGCGCCGACATCGAAGCCGTTCGCGGCGTGGCTGTGGATGGGGTCATGCAAACCCTGCTCGATCGCGGACTGGTCAAAATCGCCGGTCGCTCGGAAGTCCCCGGTCGCCCCCTCCTCTACGAAACCACTCAGTTTTTTATGGAACACTTCGGCCTGAAGGATCTCGACGAATTGCCGAACTCCGGAGAGCTGAGGCGCATCGAACTTCCCAAAGCCCCGATCCCTGAAGAGCCGGTCTCCTCCGAAGCACCTTCCGTTGAGACCGAAGCTCCCGCCGCGGAAGAACCCGAAACTGCAGGCGAGGAATCTCCTGCCCCTGACCTCCCCTCCGATTCGGAGGAACTTACTCCGGACGCCTCCGACAGCCAGCCCGACGGCGAGGTTGACCCACTCGAGCCGACAGGCGATTCCCACTAAACCTCCTGTCAGACAGAGCTTGCCCTACCGCGCAGTAGAAAGGGCAAAAGCAGGAGGGAAGCAACTAACATGCTGGAGATCAGCAAGGCTGCCGTCTGCTTGGGCTCCCCTGCTGAAACCGCCGCCCAACTGGCCCACGTCCGCCAACCAAAAATCACGGTGAGAAAAAGGGTCATCCCCAGAGCACCCCACCTGGCCCAACCGAAACCTTTGGCCACCAGCAGGCCCCAACCAATACTCAAACTTCCAAAGACTCCTCCGCTAATGAGCGCGGTCTTGGCCTTCTCGGGGTTGGATGCAAAACCGGCCACGCCCACCAGAATCAAAAAGACCCCATAACAAATCACAATTTTCCAGGTTTTCATATTCACAAAGTTGCCAAGTCCCAGATCTTGAAGGGGTCTAGAATAAATGGCCAGCCCCAACAAAACCCGGGACCGCTGGCCCCGCGCCTTCGGGGCCGCCCAACCTATCCAATCAACTAATCAACAACAAACGCGGTGACATACCCAACGAGGTGAGGGGAGCCCGATGAATGCAAGGCGGCACAGGGCTGCCGGGATACTCCGTGGCGATTCGCCAGAGATTCCCAAGACCGAAAGAAAATGGCTCAGCTCCCGGCAGCGGGGCGTAGTGAAGATCGTAAAAATGGTCATTGAGAAATTCCACAAACTCCCCGCCCTCCTCTCCACCAAAAAGTTGGAGCAAGGCTGCCCGTGTTCCTGGAATGTCCACATGACGGCAAGCCTGATCGTTGCGCAGCCCTTCGGAGGCCGCCCCCACATACGAGCAAAGAAACGTGTCTGCCGGAACGGTCGCGCTATCCACATGGAATGACGACACATCGGTGAGAACCGTTGCCCCGCTCTCATCGCGCCGAGAGCTGTAAATGCAATCAAGACTGGGTTGCAAGTCATGGTCACGCAGGCGTTGGAGATCCTTCAGCAAGATCTCGCGTGCGACCTCACCGTCCGGGCTGAGTTGTAGCGATTGCAGGCGTTCCTCTTCAACCGACACAATGTCTTCACCCGGGCCCAAGGCTTTGACAATTTCGTGAAAATCGCCTGTCAGAGTCCTCTCCCAACAAATGGCGTTCACATCTCCCTCCAATGGAGTTGCTATCAACGTTTCGAAACTCCCCACCATTTTGATGCGGGGATACTCATCGGGAAGGTTCAGGGCTGGAGTGCTCATGCAATTTTGACAGCTATCACATCATGACTCATAAATGTCCCCCGCTGATTGCCTTGCTCGCCCTTCAATGAAACGGACGAACCTCAACTGACGCACGGCAGGCTCGTGCGGCTTTGTTCCCCCACGCGAGGGCCTCGTGTAAGTCTGCAGTTTCCAGCACCCAAAAACCTCCCATGTGCTCTGCGGTCCGCAAATACGGTCCTTCGGAGATCACCACATGACCATCCGACTGTCTGTGCAGCGACATCGCGTGGCTTGTTGACTGCAGTCCACCCACAAAAACCCGAACGCCGGCTGCCAGCATTTCATCGTTTAGTTCGTCGATCTCGCGGGACATCACGTCGTCCTCGGTGGAGGGGTCATAATCATTGGACCGGTGAATCGCTACCAAATATTTTGTCATGACCACAACGTGCGATCCAGCGTGCGATATTGGATGGCTTCCATAAGATGGCTTTGCTGGATCGACGGTTCTTTGGCCAAGTCGGCAATGGTTCGTGCGACTTTAAGGATCCTGTCATAGGCCCGTGCGCTTAGACGCAGCTCCTCCATTGCGTGCCGGAGCATTTCGGTGCATTCCGCATCCAAGGCACAATGTTTGCGGATCAGGGCGTGTGGCATTTCCGAGTTAGTGCGACAGCGCGGGTTGGCACGGAAGCGTTCGCTTTGGACGTCCCGGGCTGCGACAACCCGCTCCCTGAGCGACTCGCTGGACTCGGCGGGTGTTGTGCTACCAAGGTCTTTGAACTCCACCGCGGGTGCCTCGATGTGAATGTCGATGCGATCCAGCAGCGGGCCGGAGATTTTGTTGCGATAGGTTTCGACCTGCTTGGGCGAGCACCGGCACTCGCGCTTGGGATCACCAAAATAGCCGCACATGCAAGGATTCATGGCGGCCACAAGCATCACACTCGCGGGAAACGTCACCGTTCCGGCCGCGCGACTAACCGTCACACGTCGCTCTTCCAGTGGCTGCCGGAACACTTCCAGCGTGGACCGCTTGAACTCGGGCAGCTCATCAAGAAATAGCACCCCATTATGAGCCAGGCTGAGTTCGCCGGGGGTTGGATTTGTTGAGCCGCCGACCAGCCCCACATCGCTGATGGTGTGATGCGGGGAGCGAAACGGGCGGGTTGTGCAGAAGGCGCTTCCATCGCCCAACAATCCGCAGACGCTGTGGATCTTTGTGGTTTCGATGGCCTCCTCGACAGTGAGGGGCGGCATGATGGTTGCAATGCGTTTGGCCAACATGGATTTTCCGCTGCCGGGAGGACCCAGAAGAAGCAGGCAGTGATTTCCAGCAACAGCCACTTCTATCGCCCGTCGCACGTGGTGTTGGCCTTTCACTTCAGAAAAATCCAGACCGTCTGGAGCGTCGATGACATCAAACAATGACGTGTCCCGGATTTCCGGGCTGAGCTCCTGAGCTCCTGTCAGGAAGTCATAGGTCTCGCGCAGATTTCTGACACCGTAAACTTCGATCCCATCCACCACGGAGGCTTCCTTGGCGTTTGCTTTGGGCACAATCACGGCCTTCTTGCGCAGGCGCCGGGCTTCCAAGGCAATAGGCAAGGCTCCTTTGATCGATCGCACCTCACCGTCAAGGGCGAGTTCTCCAGCGACAAGACACCGTGAAAACCGGGGAGAGTCCGCGCCTTGGGCCGCAGCAATCATCCCAATCGCAATGGGCAAATCGAAACTGGGGCCCTCCTTTTTTAAATCAGCCGGAGCTAGATTCACGGTTGTCCTGGCGCGTGGCCACCGCAGTCCGCTGTTTCCAATGGCCGTCACCACCCGATCTTTGCTCTCACGAACCGCAGCATCCGGCAGCCCCACAATCACCACCCCCACTTCGCCCGGGCCACTGTTCACTTCGACCTCCACGGCCACGGCATCAACGCCCTTCAGGGCAGCAGAATAGACCTTTGTCAGCATCACGCGACCTTACGCAACAATGCCGCAATCTGTCGAACTCACAAAAATCCGCCTTTTACCAGACCGGAAACAACCTTGGGCTGGGCAAATGATTCGGGCTTTGTCATGGTGATGCCCATGAAAACAAACGTGCTTGGAACTCCTTTAAAATGTTGCTGCACGGATCCTGTCACCGGATTTTACCGGGACGGGTTTTGCCGCACAGGACCGGGGGATCACGGGCTTCATACCGTCTGCGCGGTGATGACAGATGAGTTTCTTGCGTTCTCCCGGGCCCGGGGAAATGACCTCACGACGCCCATGCCGGAGTATGATTTCCCAGGGCTCAAAGCCGGCGACAAGTGGTGTCTCTGCGTGGGACGGTGGACGGAGGCTCTGGAAGCCGGCATGGCCCCCAAAGTGGTTCTGGAGGCCACGCACAGTTCGGTGATTGAGTTTGCGGATCTTGAGGACCTCCAGGCCCACGCGGCTTAGTTTTTTTTGTTCATCGCGGCCGTGAACCAATCGACTTGGGGCGCTCCTTGCTTGCCACTGGAACGGTGATTTTTGACATCCCTCGGGGACGCCTCTTTCCGGGCATCCGATTTGCCACCCAACTCAGGGTTTGTTTTCATGGACAGCGCAATGCGTTTGCGGGGCATATCCACCTCGGTCACGGTCACCTGAACCCGCTGTCCGACCTTCACCACATCCGCCGCATTTTTAACAAAGTCATCGGAGAGCTGACTGATATGCACCAATCCATCTTGATGAACCCCGATATCCACAAAGGCCCCAAACGCAGTGACATTGGTGACCAGGCCGGGAAGTTTCATCCCCTGTTGGAGATCTTCCATTTTTTCCACCCCATCCTGGAACGCGAACGCCTCAAATTGCTGACGCGGATCGCGTCCGGGTTTTGCTAATTCTTGGAGAATGTCCTTGAGCGTGGGAAGGCCGACTTCCTCTGTCACATATTTTTTGGCGTCGATCTTGGCCCGACGTGCCGGATCCTTTAAAAGGTCCTGAACGGTGGCGCCGATATCCCGGGCGATGCGGTCCACCAGTTCATACCTCTCAGGATGGACGGCGCTGGCATCGAGCGGATGTTTGCCATCGCGGATCCGCAAAAATCCGGCGGCCTGCTCGAAGGCTTTGGGGCCAAGGCCGGAGACTTTTTGAAGTTCTTCGCGGGACGTGAATGGGCCGTTGGTGTCACGATGCTCCACAATGTTTGCCGCCGTGCGGGAGTTCAGACCCGACACATAGCTGAGGAGGTGTTTGCTGGCCGTGTTGAGTTCCACGCCGACGCTGTTCACGCAGGAGACAACCACATCATCCAAGGATCGTTTGAGCGCGGCCTGATCGACATCGTGTTGGTATTGGCCAACGCCGATGGATTTGGGATCCAGTTTCACCAACTCGGCGAGTGGATCCATGAGGCGACGGCCAATGGAAACCGCGCCCCGCACGGTGAGGTCATGGGTTGGAAATTCCTCGCGGGCAATATCCGAGGCCGAGTAGATGGATGCCCCGGCCTCATTCACAACGACAATCTGAATCGAGGCTGGAAGTTTGATTTTGCGCACAAAGGTTTCCGTCTCACGCGAGGCCGTGCCATTTCCAATCGCGATGGCTTCGATGTTGTGTTTTTTGACAAGCGCATGAATCACCTCCGCAGCCTCGATCTGCTCGCGGGTGGATTTTTCCGGGTAGACGACTTCGTTTTCCAGGAGTTTTCCCTGACGGTTCAAAACCACAAGTTTGCAGCCCGTGCGGAAACCCGGATCGATTCCAAGGGTTGTTTTTTGCCCGAGCGGGGACGCCAGAAGGAGCTCCCTCAGGTTGTCCGCAAAGACCTGGATGGCTTCCGCATCCGCGCGGTTTTTGTAAAAGATCCGCGCCTCGCCTTCCATGGCAAAGCCAAGGAGCCTTTTGTAGCATTCCTGCACCGCCAATCGGACTTGTTCCGCTGCAGCGGATTTGTTTTTCACAAAGATCCCTTCCAAAACTGCAAGGGCCTCGCTTTCCTCGGGAACCAGTCGGGAGTAGAGGAACCCCTCCGCCTCTCCGCGCCGGATGGCCAGAATGCGGTGGGAGGGCGCTTTGGCAGCGGGCTCCGCCCAATCGAAGTAGTCTTTGAATTTTGCGCCTTCTTCCGATTTGCCCATGGCCACCTTCGACTTGATCACGCCATGATTCAGATACAAATCCCGCAATCTCGCGCGCGCCATGGCATCATCGTTCACACGCTCCGCCAAAATATCCCGGGCTCCCGAGAGCGCTTCTTCGCTGTCCTTTATCAGAGACTTCACGCCGTCCACGTCGTATTCGCGACCGGCGTATTCCTGAGCCAAAACGACGGGGTCGGTCGCGGGGTCTTGCTGCCACAGGATCTCTGCAAGAGGCTCAAGGCCTTTTTCTTTGGCAATCGTGGCCTTTGTGCGTTTTTTGGGGCGGAAGGGCAGGTAGATATCTTCCAAGGTCGCCAGGGTCTCTGCCGCATCAATTTTCGCCTGCAGTTCCGCAGTGAGCAGCTTGCGCTCGCCGAGGGATAACAACACTGCCTCGCGGCGTTTGTCGAGTTCCTCAAGTTTCTCCAAACGATCACGGATGGCTGTGATCTGAACTTCATCGAGTTCCCCGGTTCGCTCCTTCCGGTATCTGGCAATAAAAGGAACCGTGGCTCCTTCCTCAAGTAATATTGCCGTCGCTGCGACCTGACGGGGTTGAAGTTTCAGTTCCTGGGTGATCTTGGCAATGTGTTTTTCTATCATCGGAGAGGCGCAAATCATGAGGAGATCGCAGATGGAGTCAACGCCGCGCTGCCAACCTGACCATGTTTTTTTCACCGCCCGAACCAAGCGGTGCTCACATGAGCATTTCCCGTTTACGCGCTACAGCTGTAGCGCGTAAACGGGAAGATAATCGTCCCTGGTTTTTTGATTCAATGTCCCCAAAGATCGCATTTTCATTTCCATCTTCCTGCTGCTATGAGTCTGTGATGAAGTTGCTCCTCCGATTGTTTTTGGGGTCATTTTTTGTGGCGGTTGCCTGTGTGGGTGAATCCGTTCAGGCCCAAAACTCCCGCATAGAAAACACACCGATCCTTATCCAGGACGGGTTTGGGCCTTTTGGGGAGAACCTGCCGAATGACGGGTTGGAATACTGCTGTCCCACAGCAACCACGATGGGGCTCTTCTGGCTGGGTTCGAACGGTTATTCGATGCTGGCGCCCTCCACCGCTTACGACCCGATGAACCCTGCGGATGTGGCCACAGCGCTGAACATTGATCGGGCGATCGCGGGGCTTATGAACACCAGTCCCGGCGGGGGAACCAAGGCGGGGACAGTTTCTGCCCTCCAGACGTATTTTGGTCTCAAGGGACTCTCTTCGTCGGCTTCGGTCACTTCCCAAGCATTTCCCACATCCGCAGAAATTGGTGCGACTTTGACAGGTTTCAATTTCACCGTGCTTTCTGTGGGATGGTATCACACCAACGACCCGAACAATTGGGTCAAAAAAGGGGGACACTGCATCGCTCTTGTCAATTACGTCGACGGTTCGCCAAACAGCACCATCACCATCCACAATCCCATGTCTGAAACACCACAGAGTCCAATGATTTTGGAGATCACGGACGCGCCTCCAGCCAATTCAAGTCTGAATGGGAATTATCAACTGCAGCAGGGCATCTTGAGCAGTCCAACCGTGGTTCCTGTCCTTCAGGGGATGTTCACATTTAATCCCGGAGCACTGCCTTCTCCCGGCGTTTTTGATGATTTTGATATTTCCTCAAACGGTGGCCGAACGATTAACACCAACGGCGCAACTCTGACGGCCCCCGCCCGGATTGTCGGAACCGGATCTTTGACAAAAAATGGCGCAGGATCATTGATTCTTGAAACCGATCTTGCCGGTGGCAACACATTCTCAGGCGGGCTGACAGTCAATGAGGGCTCGCTTGTTGCGACCCAAAACAGTGGGACGCCGGCCGGAACCGGGGACATCACCCTCAATGGAGGCACTCTCTCTATTGCTCCCGCAGGGATTGGCACTGACCTTACCTTGCAGGTTTCCGGATCTGGCAGCACGTTCAGTTATGGGGGAGGGACGCTGGCGATTGCGCGGGGAAGTTACGACGAACTGAGCGTCACCCTTGGCGGAAATACCGACGGCACCACGGCGAATATCATTCGGAATTTTCACGGAAGTTTGCTCGTGGCCGCGAGCGGCGGCCTCTCCAGTCTGGGAACGACAGAAAAACTTTTGGTCAACGGGAGCGGCAGCAACCTTCCTCCGCTTTACCAAGGAATCGTCCTGTCCTCCATTGTGGGACAGGATAATGATGCCAATCTCTCCGGCGACTTTTTGACCTACGACCCAACAAATGGCTTCAGCCGATTCACTGGTTATGTGAGTTCGAACACAACTCCACTCGGGCCCCCCAACACCAGCATCACCACGGTCTACGAAAATGTGACAGATCAGACCCTGGCTGAAAATGAGGCAGCCTACGTGCACGCGCTCAAGGTCACCAACTCCACGATTTCAGGAAGCACCGGTGATTCTCTCCATGTGGGTGCGGAGAATGGGGATGGTGTGGCCGGAATCATTCTGAACGGAGGAGTCATTGATGCCACGGTGTTGGATTTCAGCAGCAATAACGCCGTCATTTATGTGAATGCCTCGGGTGGCAGCATCAGTAGCGACATTCAAGGAAGTGCCGGACTTGTGGTCAGCGGCCCGGGAACCCTTCGGATCTCCGGCGACAATTCCTACACGGGAGGCACCACGATCAACAGCGGCACACTCATGGTTCTATCCACAACCGGGGCTGGCAATGTGGTGGCCAAGGCAGGGGCCTTCCTCGGGGGAACAGGTTCTGTGGAAGGAGAACTCTTTCTATCGGGCAGCATCAACCCCGGCGATCCCCTTCAAGCGAATGCAGCAGGTCTCCTCACCATCAATGGAAACACCACCTTCCTTGACGGGAGCGACTATCAGTGGGAACTCACCACCCTGACCGATTCCCAAACCGGCACCGCCGGTAGCGATTGGGATTTCCTCCAGATCAACGGCGACCTTGACCTTCCCAGCTTTGCTGACGACCTCTTTGCCCAAGTCACCCTCCAATTCGACAGCCTTTTTGATCCGAACAGCGGAAATGCCTTTTGGAATGAGGACCGCTCCTGGGAAATTGCTGCGGTGACAGGATCCATCAGCAACTTTGCGGTAGGCGCCACTTCGCTCGACATCAGCAATCCCCGCTGGGCTGAAGGCCGGTTTGCCCTGGCTCTTGACTCAAGCGGCCATCAAATTCTGCTGACGTATACGATCCCCGAGCCGAGCAGCGCTGTTCTTGTGGGATTGGGAGCGTTGCTTCTTCTCCGCCAAAGGCGTCAGCGGAGATTTCTGGCTCTCCATCAAACAATGGGGATGAGGGAAGAAAAGGAGCAAGATGGGAGCAATGAAAATAGGAATAAGAGGGTATCGGTACGTGGGGAGTGAGAGTGGGGAAAAGGAAATCGTGCACGTGGAGTTGGA
>JBGSPC010000009.1:0-1687 GCA_041738805.1 Terrimicrobiaceae bacterium
CGGAACGGTATTTTCTCAGCAGAACCGATCGACCTGGTCCGTAAAGACCCGAGAACCTCAATACAACACCCTGGTGCGATAGCGCGATCCGCTCGGCTTCCAGAAGGATCTTGCCGGTTGGAGCGGGGGGATTCGTCCCGCTGTTTTCATCAACCCACGAACCGTCGGTCTGACCATACACCGAGGTGCTTCCTGTAAAGATCACTCTCTTCGGCCGGGCCGCTGCAAGCAACCGCTCCAGTCCCATGCGATAGACCCGGTCGTATCCCTCAACTCCACCGCCTCCGGAGCTGGCACAATGAACCAGGATGTCGGGTGCAAACCACCGCTCCTCAAACGAAGGGTCACCCGCAATGTCCATTGCGAGCACCGGGAAGCCGCAACCCGTCAGTCGGCCCGCAGACTCCGACGTTGCACACAGCCCCAGAACATCCCAGCCGTCCTTTAAAAACAAAGCGGCTGCGGCCTCCCCTAGGAAGCCGCAGCCGGCGATAATGACTTTCACCTGTGGGGGATCAGGGAAGGCTGAAGTTGAAGCGGACTTTCATTTTGGCGCGCTTGGCATTGTTTTTTGCTTTGCGACGCGAGCGTTGGATGGGCGTCTCGAAAGCGCGCAATCTGCGCACTTCGTCGAGAATCCCTTCAGTATCGAGCTTCGATTTCAAGCGCTTGAGCGCGCGATCAATCGGCTCTCCTTTTCGAACGGTTACTTCCGGCATCTAATTCACCTACTTTCTTTAAAATTTGTGGGTTCCAAGTCATACCAAGCACGCAGCCCCTGAGTCAAGGAAATCATTAACATGCTGTCTATCAACAGCTAGCGTGATCTACCCCATGCCAATCAGCCATCTTCAAATGCATTTTGTGTCGAAGCCATGTCGAAATGAGTAAGATCCTCTGCGTTCCATGAAATCAACCCTGTCACCCTCGTTTCTTTCTGCCCACTACCCCCGGATCAAGGTGGTGAAGAGTTTTGATGAACTGGTAACCACTCCTATGGAAGGAGGGCTAAACGCCCTCTGCTGGGAACGCTCACTCGCGGGCAATTTTCGCGAAATTGTGGAGCGGCTGGGTGACAGTGACGGGATTGAGACGCTGGAGGAGTCGCTTCTTCAGTCCCTGTCATTGAGCGATGCGGGGCAGGTGGCCAGAGATTTCCTGCTGGAAGATCAGCGACTCCTGCGGTCCTGCGAGCTCGATCCCTCTCTGGACTGCATTTACAACGCACCGCGCGACGACAGTGGAGGACCATTCCCGGTGGATGTCTTTTCTTTCCACGCCGACAGCGCCACGGCGGAGGCGGACACCTATCTCTGCAGCTACACCGAGGCGTCCTCCGAGGGGTTGCGTAACGACGAAGCCCGGCGATTGGTGGACATTCCGGAAACCCGTGCAGAGCTTCTCAAACTCTTTGGAGGAGAAGACAACGAAGACTTTCTCGAATTCCTGAACGAGCACTTCTACGACCTCCACTATGCCCCGGTGGCGGGAGCACAGCCCTTTTCCTTCGGCATGGGTAATCTGTGGCGCATCGCCACTGATTATCCCGGCAACCCCGTTCCGCCCTGCATCCACCGTGCTCCGCCCGTCACTCCCGGCCAGAGTCCCCGGTTGTTGCTCATCAGTTGAACGCTGCCCGGGTTTCTTTGCGCAGCAAAATTTTTTAATCCGGCGTCGTTGGCGGCGT
>JBGSPC010000049.1:0-3768 GCA_041738805.1 Terrimicrobiaceae bacterium
CTACTGTGAGGTTTTTGGCAGATTCAAGATCTTGCAAACGAGGCTTATCCCCATGCGGTTTCCTCTACGTTAGCCTCCACAGCACGGCTGCGACGGCGGCGCCAGCAGCGTAGGCCACGACATCCCACCAATCGGCTGTGAATCTTGGATTCAGCAATGGCATGATTCCTTCTGCGATGACCGACCAGACCAGCAGATGCCCGACAATCTCGCCTGGGGTTGGGAAGGTTTTGGATGGTCGCCATCCCAATTTGTGCTGAACCCAAAGCACCCACGGCAGCGCGGCGGGAATCAGGAGGAGATCGTTGAACGTGCCGTGCAGGAAGGCTGCGTCAAAGCCGGGCTTCAGTAACCAGCGGTTCAGGACATAGGCCGCGCAGGCCACAAGGCACACCGGGTCGAGGCCAAAACGGAAGGGCCTCAAAAAAGCGAAGTCATCACCACCCCCGTCACAGCGGCGAGAAGGAGTTTGCAGAGGAAAATTGTCATGGTTTTTTTTAGGCTGGCCCGAGGGAGATGTCAATCGATGGGCTCCTGGCCGTCTCCTGTGGCTCTCAGAGATCCGTAGCGGACGCCGGAGCCTTCTCTCTGGCTTTGCGGACACTACGGACGTTGAGGGTGCAGCCATTTTGGTTTTCAAAGGGTTGGACAGTGGCAGTGATTTCAACGATCGGGTGGCGGATGGTTTCAAGGCCGAAGCGCGCGTAGGCGCTGGCAAACAATTCGCATTCGATGATGCCGGTGGGATCGCAGAGGGATAAAAATTTCATGGGCCGTCCATCGGATTGGCGGTGAGCCCGGTCAGTGAGGATCATCCCGGCGAGTGTGATCGTGCGGTTTGGAAAATCGATCAGCCGGGAGATCGGGCAATACGTTTTCCATGCGATGTTGGGAAACATGTCCAGGGGATGACCAGAGACGGCAAAGCCGAGGAGTTCCATTTCATCATGGAGGCGTTCAGTAGGGAGAGACTCTGTGGTTGGAAGGTGGAGGGTGGGTTGCGTTTCGCCCGAATCAAAGAGGGAGGATTCCCCACCACCAAGGAGCAACCGCCGGGCTTCCCAGAATTGCTCCACGCGGGAGTGTCCGAAACTGTCAAGCGCCCCCACACGAATAAGAGCATCCATTTCAGAAACGGAAGGACGGGTCCGCAAATAAAAGTCCCGGAAGGAATCGAAGGGTTTGCCGGGGGCCCAGCGCGCCAGCAGGGCCGAGGAAAGGCCTTTGATTTGCCAAAGGGGAAGGCGGATACGGGCGGACGTTGCGGTTTCCCATGTGTCCGGGGATGTCACGCTGTAAACTGAACCACTGCAAACTGAACCATTGTATGACGTTGCAGTGTCCGGATGTGCCACCTGATACCGGTCCGTGGAGAGATTCACGTCCGGGGGCAGAAAACCAATCCCAAGGCGGCGGCATTCGATGGAATAGGTCAGGCGGTCGTAGAAGCCCTTGCCATGAGTGAGAACAGCGGCCAGAAATTCGGCCGGATGATAACATTTCAGCCATGCGGCCTGATAAGCCTCGATCCCGTAAGCGGTGGAATGGGCCCGGCAGAAGGCGTAGCCTTTGAATCGCATGATCAACTGCCAAACGCGGGCAATCTCATCTTCCGTGCGACCGGATTGTCTGGCATGACCCGCAAACTCCTCAAAGAAGGCTTCGGCTTTGTCGGCTTTGTTTTTGACGAGGGCGCGGCGCAACATGTCGGCCCGGCCAGCCGGCATGTTGGCAAAGGCTTCGCAGATTTGGAGGATGTGTTCTTCGTAAGCCACGACGCCATAGGTTGAGCGCAAAACCGGTTCCAGGCTGGGGTGGGGGTATTCGACAGCCTCCAGCCCCTGGGCTTTCCGTGCAAAGCTGACTTTGCGCATGGTGTTTGCCGCGCCCGGACGGATCACTGAAACAATGGCAATCAGGTCATCGATATTATTCACTTTCACCATGCGGTTCAGCGAGGTCATCGCTGGCGATTCAATATGATGAACCCCCCGGCCATTGCCGGACGCGATCATTTGCCAGATGCGGGGATCCGCGAAGGATGAGTCAGGGGGGCAGGGGGCCAAATAAGGCGCTGTGCCGTTGGGTGTCAATTCGGGTGCCCGGGTCGGGGGGCAGGCGAGTCCTTTCCTGGCGTCTCTCATCACCGCGAGTCCTCCTTGAGCGAGAATGTCCATTTTGACAAGTCCTATGGCCTCGACCGCATCCATATCGAAATGCGTGGTGGGAAGGCCTTTGTGGCTGGTGAAAATCGGGCACATGGTGGCCACGGGGTTGCGGGAAAGGACGATGCCGCAGGGGTGCATTTTGGGGTGACGGGGAAACCCATCGAGTCGTTTGGCAAGGGCCAGCGCGGTGGCGTAGGGGTTTTCTCCAAAATCGAGGTCGCCACATTCGCGCGTCGTGGCGGCAGCCTCCATCACCTTGGCGGCGGACGTGTTTGGTAGGTGTTCGGTGTAGCGGCGGATTTGTTGTTCGGACACCCCGAAAACCTTGGCAATATCCGCAAACGCCGAGCGGCCCCGATATGTCGAAAACCCGCCCACCACCGCCGCATGAACGCCGTATTTTTCAAAAATCAAATCCACGACCCGGTCTTTGCTGTCATGGGCAAAATCCACATCAATATCCGGAAGTTTGTTTAGCGCCATCCGGTCTTTGTTGAGGAAGCGTTTAAAGTACAATTCAAAACGGATCGGACACACATCGGAAATGCCCAGGCAATAACAGACGAGGCTGTCCGCCGCGCTGCCTCGCGTGATCCAATCAATGCCTTCCCGGCGACAATCCTGCAGAATGTCCCAAACCAGCAAAAAGTATTCCTCGTAACCGACCGTCGCGATGATTTCCAATTCCTCTGCGAGTTGGGCCCGGTGTTTGCTGACTTGGTTGCCGTAGCGGTGGGCGAGACCTTCCCGTGCCAGCCGGGCAAGAAAATCATGCGGTGAGGAACCGTCCTGCGGGGAATAATGCGGAAAGTTCAGCCCCCCCAAGGGCAGGGTGTATGTGCATTCGTTGAAGATCTGACGGATGATCTCCGCTGTTTCTGACCCGATCCCGGTTGATGGAAAATGATAATGCCCTCTCTGTTTGCCGGGGGCTCGTGTGTCGAGAAGGGTGAGGGT
Source organism: Terrimicrobiaceae bacterium (assembly GCA_041738805.1). Taxonomy (GTDB): domain Bacteria; phylum Verrucomicrobiota; class Verrucomicrobiia; order Chthoniobacterales; family Terrimicrobiaceae; genus JAJTZA01. Next base: position 3,126 of record JBGSPC010000049.1, read on the forward strand.
TCGAATGCTTTGTAGAATATGATACATCGGCCGCTCACTGGGTTCGGCGTAATGGACTTCGGGGAAGGTTTTTTCCGGGACAAGGATCAGCCCTTCTGTGGAGGGCGTGAGGGATGCTGCCCCTACAGGGCAGAAACACTTTTCCTTTGAGACCCAGGGCGATTGCCCTGGGCTATGGGATGTTGCCCCGTTGGGGCTGAAGAGAGGGGCATTTGCGGCTGCCCCAGATGGAGTCAGCTCCAAAGAGGCCTTATGGGCGACGTGGTGCCCCATGTCATTATCAGTCTCCCGTGGAGTCAGCCCCAAAGGGGCTTTATCTCCCAGCCCAGGGCAAGCGCCAGCGCCGCCCTGGGTTTTTGTTGAATATGGAATCTGCCCTGAATGGGCAGCATCCTGCTTTTTAGAATCATTCGCGGCTGGCTGACCCGAAAGAATAGCGCACAGATTTTTGTAACCGGTTTCATCTTTCACATACGCAAGCAGGTTCTGCCCGTGGAGGTTCACGGTGGCGGCAAGGATCGGACGGATGCCAGCCTCCCTGGCGGCCTGACAAAATTCCACCGCGCCGTGGAGGTTGGGGTCTGTGAGAGCCACGGCTTTGGCTCCGCGTCCGGCGGCTGCTCGCACCGCCTCTTCGGGGGAA
>JBGSPC010000052.1:0-14547 GCA_041738805.1 Terrimicrobiaceae bacterium
TCGCGCTCGCGCCAGCACGTTTTTTTCCCCGGGTAGGGCTGGCAGTCCCTTGCCCGCCCACTTCTTGCTTTTGATTTCCCATCTGCACGCACCCGAGTCCGACCCGCCAGCCCCCCTTTTGCTCGCCATCGTGCATCGATGGTTTTATGTTGCCGCCCTCATCAACATGAAGCAGCGCCTCTTAATTGTGGATGGCCACAGCATCATTTTCCGGTGGCCGGAACTCTCCGGCCTTCATGCCAGGAATGGAGCCGTGGCCCGTGCTGAGTTGGTGAAACGCCTCACAAATTTTCAGGATAATTCCACATGGACGATTGCGGTGGTGTTCGATGGACGAGCCGGGCCGGCCTCGGATGTGTCCGACCCTGATGGGATTCATGTCTTCTATTCTGCCTCCGGTCAGACCGCAGATTCTCTCATCGAGCGGCTTGCCGCCAAGTATGCCTCCGAGCTGGATGTGACCGTCGCCACCGATGACAACCTCGAACGAACCACCGTCACCAGCCTCGGCGGATCGGCCATGAGCAGCCTCCAACTCAAGGAGGAAATCGAGGCGGCTGACCGTCAAATTGCTGAACGGATCCGTCAGCTAAAAAAACGCTAGCGGATTTGACCCGGTCACCCGGTTTGGCCCAGACTCCCGCGGAATGAAAGGAACCGCAAACAGAAGCCTTCCCGCGTGGATGGGGCAGGGGATCCAGTTCTGGCACCTGAACCTGCTTCTCTGGCTGGCTTTCGGGGCGGCGGTGTTTGTGGTGCGCTTCATTTTTCATGGAGATGTCCTCCGGGCCCTGGTGTTCACGGCCTTCAGTGAGATGATTGCGTTTGGTGTCAGCCTGCTCATGCGCCCGGTCTATCGGAAGCTGGAGTTCGAACTCCGCACCGCATTTCTGGTCGCCATCTTCAGTTTCATCGCCTCCGTGATTCTGGCCTGTCTGACTCATCTCTTCGCCGAAATCACAGGGTGGCACAACCCGCGCTTCACGCCATTTGAGAACTTTCTGCTCCGGATTCTGTTGATGTGGATGGTGTTTCTCGGATGGAGTTTTGGCTATTTCTGGTTAAAAACGGGCGCGGCTCTCAAAAATGAGATGCTCATTGCCGAGGAGGCCGTGCAGGAAGCTCACCGCATGGAGTTGCAGATGCTCCGTGCCCAACTCGATCCGCATTTTCTCTTCAATTCCCTGAATGGCATCGTGGCCGAAATTCCCCAGCATCCCGCCACCGCTGCCGAAATGTTAAGAGAACTTTCCGATTATCTGCGCTACTCGCTGGACCATCGAAAACGCGCTATCAGCCCGCTCTCGGATGAGCTGGACGCCATGAAATCCTACCTCGCCATCGAAAAAACCCGCTTCGGAGACCGGCTGGAACTCAGCTATGATATCTCTGACGCCGCGCGCTGGCGCCAAGTCCCCAGCTTTCTGCTCCAGCCCCTTGTGGAAAACGCCATCAAACATGGCCTTCACGCCACGAACCTCCCCATGAAACTTGAGATCTCGGCCAGTATTAAAGACGGGGACCTTGAGGTGGTGGTTGCCAACACCGGACATCTCGAGGCATCCACAAACCAGCGGGAAGGTCTCGGGTTGGACACCCTGCAGCGAAGACTCGATCTCCACTTTCCCTGGCGGCATTCGTTCATAATGAGTGAGGACAAAGGATGGGTTCGCGCCATTTTGCACCTGAAGGGAGATCCATGCTTCGCTTGATGCTGGTCGATGACGAACCCTTGGCCCGTCAGGGACTCAAGGAACTGCTCGCTGAAAACAAGGCGGTTTTTGTCGTGGGCGAGGCGGCCTGCGTGGCGGATGCTCTCGTCAACATCCCGCGCTATAAACCCGATGCCCTCATCCTTGATATCCGCATGCCGGAGGCCACCGGGTTTGATCTCCTGAAAAACCTCACGCCTCCTCTGCCTGTGATTTTTGTCACCGCTCACTCTGAGTATGCGGTCCGGGCCTTTGACGTTCAGGCCGTGGATTATCTGCTCAAGCCGGTGCGCCCCACCAGATTGGCGCAAGCCATTCAGCGGCTTCTCGAGGAATTCCAGACGCCGGGCTCTGACGAAACCCCTTACGCCATGGCCGACAGGATTTGTTTAAGAACCCCGGAGCGCACGATCGTGGCCCCGCTCGGTGATGTGATTGCGCTGGAAGCAGAAAAAGATTTCACACGCGTCAGCGTGGCAGGAAATCCTCCGCTGTTGATCTGTCAATCGATTGGCACCTACGAGCGCAATCTGCCCAAGCCGCCCTTTCTCCGCCTGGACCGCTCAACCATCCTCAACATTTCCCGCATCCACTCTGTGGAAATCAGCCCCACCCGTGGGGCTCACGTCACCATGAACGGCTTGGAATCGCCCATTGCCCTCGGGCGCTCTGCCCTTCGACGGCTCCGCCAGGAAATTCCAGGTGGCCTGTCCTCGCTTTAATGGAGAGGGTGGTTGTCATTTATTGAGAGATGACCATCTTTCAGAAAACAAAAAGTGGGCGGGCAAGGGACTGCCGCGCCCTACCTCCGTAGAAACGACGTGTCCTCCATAGCTTTAGCGAAGGAGGAGCTGGCGCGAGCGCGAAGCGCCTCTTTGCTGGTAGGGCCGGGCAGTCTCCTCCTTCGCCAAGGCTTCGGCGGGACAAGCCTTGCCCGCCCATTCATTGCATTATTATGTGAGTGGCTTGAAAATTCCTGCAAACGTAGCTGGCTTCAACTCCTGGATTGACTACCTCAGGATTTGAACAATCTTCCTTGGCACAAAATGAGTGACTTGGAACGATTGCTTTCTCAGAAGGATGTCCCCGTCTGGCGGGCGAAGATTGCCACATGGGTGGAGTCCTGGAATGTGCAGGTCTTTATCGTCGCTGTGATCTTGCTGAATGCGGCCGTGCTGGGAGCCGAAACGTCCGCAGAGCTCATGCAACAGCATGGGCTCCTGCTAAAGATTGTGGACAAGGCATGCCTGTTGATTTTTATCATCGAGCTGGGCCTCAAAATTGTGGCCTTCCGGGGCCTCTTCTGGCGAAGCGGTTGGAACTGGTTTGATTTTATCGTGGTGGGTATTGCGCTCATTCCTGCCGCAGGACCATGGGCCGTCCTGCGATCACTCCGTGTGCTGCGGGTGTTGCGGTTGCTGACGATTGTGCCGCAGCTGCGTCAGGTCGTGGCCGCCTTCCTTCATTCCATCCCGGGACTTTTCGGAGTGGCCGCGGTGATGGCGATCTTTTTTTACACCGCTGCTGTGCTTGCGACGACCCTGTTTGGCCCTTCGTTCCCACAATGGTTTGGAACAATCGGACGGAGCCTTTACTCCCTGTTCCAAATCATGACCCTTGAAAGTTGGTCGATGGGCATCGTGCGGCCGGTCATGGAAGTTTTCCCTTACGCGTGGGCATTTTTTGTCCCGTTTATCATGATCGCCACATTCACGATCCTGAATCTCTTCATCGGCATCATCGTCTCCACCATGCAAGAACTCGCCACCCTTCCGGATCCCCTGGCCCCCCAAAAAGAAACCCGCGAAATCCTTTCCCGGATCGAAGCATCGGTTCGCGATTTGAGGCAGAAATTGGATAAAATAGAAGGGAATTAACCTGCCGCCAGCCTTGCCTTAAGAGCCGCAAACTGGGCAGCGACGTCTTCCTCGGTCATGGGGCGGTTGATGACTTCTTCGTAGCTTTCTTCGACGACCCCGTCGCCCATAATCTCGCGCAGAAACGGGCTGGGGCGGCAATGCATGGCGCTTCCGAATTTCGTGCGGGCGCGGCACCAGGTGATGACCAGGGACCGCATGGCGCGGGTGATGCCCACATAAAACAGGCGCCGTTCTTCATCAACGGTTCCTTCAGTTTTGGAGCGCTCGTGGGGGAGGAGACCATCCTCGGCGCCGACCAAATACACGTGGGGGAATTCCAGGCCCTTGGCGGCATGAAACGTGATCAGGGTCACGCCATCGGCCGTTTCATTGCGGTCTTCTTCGCGTTCGCGGTTAAGGTTGATTTCGTCCAGAAAGCCGCGGATGCCTTCTTTGGAGCGTTTTTGAAAATCGGCAAGGGCCCGGAGCAATTCGTGGACGTTCTCCTCCCGGTTCAGAGATTCTTCGGGAGTTTTGCAGGATCGTTTGAGGTCATCGATGTATCCGCATTCGGCCAAAATTTCGGAAAGGATGGGGGAGGCTTCCGAGTCGGGTGTGGCCACGCGAATACGGGCCGCCTGAATTTCCTCGGCGAAGGCCGCGATGGCTGACGCGGCCTTACGGGAACAGGTGGCCAGGTGGTCGGGATGTTGCAGGGCTTCAAAGAGCGGGATCTCGCGCTCGGCGCTGAAAGACAGGGCAAGCTCCACCGTGCCAGCCCCGATCCCGCGCGGCGGGGTGTTGATGATTCGCAAAAGAGCGGGGTCATCGGAGGGGTTCACAAGCACGGTCAGGTAGGCCGTGATGTCCTTGATTTCCCGCCGCTCAAAAAAGCTTTTCCCACCAACCAACCGGTAGGGAATTTGAGCTTTGCGGAGTTCTCCCTCAAGCAACCGGGACTGCGCATTCATGCGGTAAAGGACGGCAAAGTGCTCCCACGGGAGGCGGTCAGAATTGCGATGGGCGGCAATCTCTGCCACGACAAACTCGGCCTCTTTTCTGTCATCGGGCACCCCGAGAAACCGCACGGGTTCGCCCTGCGGAAGATGGCTGATCAGCCGTTTTTCCCGTCGCCGGGGATTGTTACGGATGAGCCGGTTGGCGGCACCGAGGATCTCGGGGGTGCTGCGATAATTGCGCTCCAGACGAATGATTTTTGGATTCGGGAAATGACGCTCAAATTCCAAAATATTCGAAATCTCAGCGCCTCTCCATCCGTAGATGCTTTGGTCATCATCTCCCACGACACAGACATCAGGCCGGTCCCCCCCGGCCAGCATGGTGACCAGATCCAATTGGAGGCGGTTGGTGTCCTGAAACTCATCCACCAAAAAATGACGCGCACGCGCCGCCCATTTTTCCCGCACATGGGGGAAATTGGCCAACAATTTCACCGCCTGGACAAGGAGATCATCGAAGTCCATCGCGTTCAAGGCCCGGAGCTCCTGCATGTAACGCAGATAAACCGCACCAATCACGGTTTCTTCATTTTCAGGCGGGGACCAGGCATTGTTTTTTGCTTTGCTGATCAGATTCTTCGCAAGATTGGGATCCAATTTTTCATCCTTGGACGTGACGCGGGTGATGATTTTTTTGATCAGCCCGAGTTGGTCGCCTTCATCAAAAATCGAGAAGTTGTCTTTGTAGCCAAGGAGGTGGGCATCCGCGCGGAGGATTCGCACACAGAGCGAATGGAACGTGGAGGACGTGATTTGTTTGGCATCGTCAGGGTCCACCATGCCGGCAATACGCTCCTTCATTTCCCGCGCCGCTTTATTGGTGAACGTGACAGCAAGAACTTTGGAAGGGTCCGCCCCGCAGCCGACCAGCCAGGCGATGCGGGCTGTGATGGTTCGGGTTTTGCCTGTGCCAGCCCCGGCAAGGATCAGCATCGGCCCGTCTTCATGGGTCGCGGCGTCATGCTGCTCGGGGTTGAGGTCTGAGAGTCGGAATTTCATGACGCCAGGGACTGGCAATCTGTCTGATCGGAAATCACATTTCGGCTGTCGCGGGCGATTGCCCGTCAATTCCAGCCGCAAGCAGCGTTTCGATGGGGATCTTGTAGCGAGATGCCAGCACAAGATCAAGGTGTCGTGCTTTTTTAATGAGGAATCCACAATTTCCTTTTCCCGGCACAGTCATCCCCGCGAAGTCAGGATGACTCATGACTTGAATTTGGGAGCGGAGAGGATCTGGCCGCTTGACAAAAATGCGCCGCATAATAAATTGTGATGAAATAAAACATCACAATATGCAAACCCTCACTGTCCGAGATTTGAGATACGACTTTGGCAAAGTGGAGGCTTGGCTTGCCGATGGCCAGGAGATCGAGATCACCAAGCACGGCAAGCCGGTGGCGCATCTTTCGCCGCCGCGTTCGAGCCAAGAAAAATCCTTCGATGCGGAGGCGCACCGGAGCTGGCTTCTTGAGACGTGGGGCGACCGGGTTTTTACGGCCGAGGAAGTTCGTGAAATGCGCGAGGCAGAACTTGGAGAACTGAGTTGAACGCCTATCCGGATACCTCATTCCTTTGCGCGCTTTACCGGCGACAGGACAGCTCGCCGCGTGCTCTGGTTTATCGGAGCTCAATGTCAGGCCCGCTCTTTGTCACACGCCTGTTGCTTTGGGAATTCCGGCAGTCGGCGCGGTTTCAGGCCTTCCGCCACAGCAATAATCAGGCGGTCGGTTACCCACTCGAGGAGGCTGAGCGCATGATTTCCAAGCTTGATGAACACATCAGGCAAGGCAGCGTCAGGGTAGAACCCTGCGATTTGATGGCCGTCCTTGTCACAGGTGAGAGGATTTCCAAAGCGCGCACGTTTGGTGGAGGGCACCGCAGTTTCGATCTCCTCCATGTGGCCACAGCCGTTGAGTTTGGCGCGAAGGCCTTTCTCTCCTTCGACGCCAATCAGAACCGTCTTGCGTCCGCAGAAGGGCTCAAAACGCCGCTTGCAGAGTCCTGATAGTCACTGAATCTCATGATGCCAAAGCCTGGCAAATGTCTGCCACCACGCGGGGCAAGAGGCGGTGCTCAGCTTCCTGGATCCGCGCATGCAGGGATGCGGCCGTATCATCCGGAAGAATCGGAACGCGTTCTTGCGCTATGAGTTCGCCGGTATCCATTCCGTCATCCACGTAATGGACGGTGCAGCCGGTCTCGCTTGCCCCGGACTCAAGCGCTTGCTTCCAGGCCTCCAGTCCCGGGAATTGTGGAAGCAAAGAAGGGTGGATATTGATCATACGGCGCGGAAAGGCCTCAAGCAGGGGCTTCTTAACCATGCGCATGTAGCCGGCCAGCACAAGCAATTCGACGTGGGCGGATTTCAGCGTTTTTGCGACCAGGGACTCGACGTCTTCGCTCAATCGGGTTTTGAATCTTGGCTCATGAATAACCTCCGCCCGGATATCCGCTCTCCGGGCAAGATCCAAAATGCCGGCATGAGGATTATCTGACATCACAATCTCCACGGTGGCCTGGATCTGCCCTGAAGAAATGCCCGCCAAAAGTGATGCGAAATTTGAACCTTTTCCTGAACCAAGAATTCCGAGTTTGACCATCGCGAGCCGCATGATGCCTGGGTTTTCCGGAACAGCAAGCGCATCTGCCCCAAGCGGGCTGACTTAACCGGTTTTTTTAGAAGTAGCCTCCCGGTAGAGGCTCTCGATTTGCATTGTCTGCGCCCCAGGGGAAAAGCTCTCCGCAACCCGCTGAGCCGCTCCCTCGGAGAGCTTTTTATAAAGTGCAGGATCCTTGGCCAACCGGATCAGGCTTTGGGCAAGCTGATCCGGTTCGTTCTCCTCGCAGAGGAGCCCGCTTGTTTCGTGTTCCACAGCCTCTGGGATGCCCCCATGCCGGGTGGCCACGGATGGGATTCCATGAGACATGGCCTCCAAAAGGGCATTGGGAACTCCTTCCGTGTCGCCATCCACGGTTTCGCTGGGGTGGAGGTAGAGATGCGTTTTCTCGAATTTTGCCGACAGTTGTTCCTGCGATAGAAATCCACAAAAAGTCACCGCGCCCTCCAACCCGAGGTCGCTGACAAGTTCGCGGAGTCTATCTTTGAGAGGTCCATCCCCCGCAATCGTGAATGTCGCGTGAGGAAATTGCTGATGGAATTGGGCGAAAGCTTTTATTGCGCTTGTCATGCCCTTTTTCGGAACCATCCGGCCGGCTTGTAGCACGGACCAGGCGCCATCAGAGGGTGGCGCGATTTGACGTCTGATAATCGGAGGAAGAACCGCCCGCATCACACGGATTTTGTGATCCGGGCAACCCATCATTCGCACCTGATCGGCGAGATGCCGGGAACGGCATGGCACGAGGGTGACCCGGGCAAACATCTCTTGCAGCGCCTTGCGGTAGGCCCTGCTGGTCATCGTGCCAGCCACATCAGACCCATGAAACGAGACCACCACCGGAACGTGCGCGTTTTTAATCAGGGGAAGCAAATGAATCGCGGCACTGCCAAAAAAGATATGAAGCAGTGCGGCGTTTTCCTGGCGGAGCAAGTTTGTGATTTGCCGGGTCTCTCCGGGGCTGAGCTGCCACGGGGTGCCCGTCCAGCGCTCCACCAGCCTGCCGAGTTCCCTGCCGGCAGAACGCTTCACAAGGTGAGGGGTTTCGCCAAGCCATGACCCCTGCATCTTCTGCGTGATCACCATCGGACGAAAACTTTTCAGGGCATGCACATGGCGATGCACATGCAACATCTCCGGCTCAAGATAGGTCGCACAAAAAAGTGCGACAACCGGTCGATCACCACTCAATGCCAAAAACAATCAGCCCCGATGATTTGACGGGAGTGCCTGGCCCAAAATCTTTGCTCACATTTTTCTCACCGCTGCCAAAAGATGCAGGAGCCGCCGGATTGACCATCTGCCATGGCTTTCTGGTTTCAAAGATATCCTTCACGATGCCTTCAATGGTGGGATTGGTGGGCTCAACCTCCACCTCCTCGATCTCGCGCTCCTCAGGCAGGGTGACAGTAAAATCCTGAGCCACTGAGATCGAGGCCGTTGAAAGAAAAATAAACAGGAGCCGCATCATCATAGGATTTTACCGCATCGACTCTCTCTCTGACAAGCCTGCATGCCGTCCTTGTGGCTACTGGGGCTCTTTCCAGGAGTATTTGGAAATCACAGAGCTTGGATTTGTGTATTCACCCAGAAGCGTTCCCTCAGAATCAAAAGCCCGAAACCACAGTCCCACAACCCGATCCTTGGCCTTGCGGCTTGCTCCTGTCGTGAAGTACCAATTTGAAGCCAGTTTCGCCTGGCTCAAGGTGATGGCTTCCGTGTCAAATTCCACCGGTTTGTTCGTTAGCATTTTCGGCAACACCGTTTTCCCGGCCAGTTCCCGGACTTTAGGTTTCTCCGTCGAACCATGCTCCTCCTCCTCATAGAGGATGTTGTATTTGATGACAACATCAGTCAAATCCTTGAAAGACTTGCTTGTGGCTTTCACGGTATAAACAATTTCCTTTTCCTCAACGAGCTTGTTTCCGGCGCTCAGGTCTTTTGAGTAGTCCAGCCTCTTGCGGCTTGCCGTGAATGTGACGTCATTCGCTGACGCCAAAGCCTCCCCCGCCAAACCGCCCGCGATCAGCACCATGCAAACCAAAAAAGTTTTCACGCTTTCTCCTTAATCATTTTCCCCCGTCTGTGTCACCCCTGTTTATGAATTGTGGCGAAATTGTCACCCACACCAGATTCACCACCCATCTGACCCGGGGAATTCTAAGCATGAAAGAAAGTTGGCATAGTAGGTGCTATAACATTGCTGTTCTGGGGGGAACAACAGCCCGCCGTAGCATTCGTTGCGGCGGGCTGTATTTTTTACTTTGCCAACCGATCAAGCGGCTGTGCTAATTAACATCATAGACTTGCGTAAAGTTTGGGTTGATTAACAAGACCGTGGCATTGCCAGCACCGATATTTTTCCAGAAATGGGGCACGATGAGGTCAAAGTAAATCATCCCGCCCTGTGAGAGTTGGTGTTTTGTTCCACCCATATCGCACTCGACATCGCCTTTCATGACAACGCCAAGCTCCTTCATGGCCTGTCGGGCGACTCGTCTGGCTGTGCGGCGTTTGGGTTTCAGCTCAAGCAAAAGCAGGCTCATCGTCGCGGGGATATGGAAGGGAAGAACATGGCTGAGGTTGACTCCCGGCCATGATCCAAAGCTCTGTCCGGCGGGCCCATCTTTCAAAACGAGTGTTGACTCCCGCTCACTCGCCAGGTTCAGCAACTCAAGAACAGTGAAATCGAACGCTCTGGCAATTCGCCCCAGAGATTCGAGTGAGGGGGAAGAGAGACCTTTCTCCACCTGAGACAAGAAACTCGGAGAGCAACCTGCTCTCCCTGCGATGTCCCGGATCGACATCCTTCGTCCTTCACGCAGTTCCATGATCAGACGTCCGATTTCTTTGGTGCGTTGGATGGCAGCTTTTCTTCCCGGCATGTCCACCATAACAAACAATTCAACAAAATTATGCACGCCATTTATTACAATTGATCAACCGGCAAAAAACGGAAAGTCTTCTCAAAAGCGGTGTGTTCAGATCCTGAGTCCGGTGCCGAACCCCACGCGTAAGATTACTAATTATGAAAATTCTGTTATTGGGTGCGGGTGGTTTTATCGGGGCAAACCTCACGGAGCGATTGATCAGCGATGGTTCCCATCAGGTGACAGCTCTGGACATCGAAAGGGAGAAGCTTGATGAAACACTGGGAGCTGAGGCACTCAATTACATCGATTTCGACATTCGGGGTGACGAGGGGCGGCTGGAAGAGCTCACCAGGGATCACGATCTTGTGGTGGATCTGGTGGCAATGGCCAACCCCGCTCTTTACGTCAGCAACCCCATCGACGTTTTTAAACTCAACTTCACGGAAAACCTGAAGATTGCCGAATTTTGTGTGAAACACAAAAAGCGCATTGTCCAATTTTCGACCTGTGAGGTTTATGGAATCACGTCCGCAAAAGCCTTTGGTAAAAACTCGGCGGATTTCCCGCAGCCCTTTGTTGAAGACGAGACGCCGCTCATCATGGGGCCGGTCAAAAATCACCGCTGGATCTACGCCAGCGCCAAGCAACTTCTTGAGCGGGTTTTGCACGCTTACGGAATTGAGCAGGGCCTGAACTATTCGATCATCCGGCCCTTCAATTTTATCGGCCCCCGCATCGACTATCTACCCAGCGAGCAGACCGGAAATCCCCGGGTCTTCAGTCATTTCATGAACGCCTTGCTTTACGGAACACCTCTCAAGCTTGTGGATGGAGGAATCAACTTCCGGGCCTACACCTACATAGACGACGCGGTGGATTGCATTGTGAGGATCATTGACAACCCCGGTGGGGTCTGTGACCGCCAGATCTTCAACATTGGAACACCCGAGAATGAGGTGACCATCAAACAAATGGCTGAGCGCATGATTGAGATTTTTGACAGGGACTTCCGGATCCCCGGTGATCCCTCACCCGAGATCCTGAGTGTCAGCAGCGAGGAGTTTTATGGCAAAGGTTATGAGGATTGCGACCGGCGGATTCCCGATGTGACCAAAGCGAGGAATCTTTTGGGCTGGAAATCCCGACACGATTTTGACTCGGTCCTTTATCACACCATGAAATATTTTGTTGAAAAGCACCGGGCAAAATTCCCCACGGAGGCCGGGGTGCCAGTTGAAGTCCCTGCATAATGCGGGGGTCCCGGAATTTTTAGATTCCGGTAGAAAATGATGCGATTTCTTCAGAAGCCGGCTTCAAAAGTCGGCGTTTGGTGGCAAGCCACTGATGCCACCCGAAAATGGCGAATCGTGCTCTCGCTGGTGTTTGCCATCCTTGTCCTCTTTCTTGTGGTTTCGCCGAAGCCCTGGCCGGTATTGGAAGGGGGAGCGTCTGAGCCAAAGTTGAAAGACGTTGTTCGCGCCTACACCTGGTGGGCGATGATGATCAATGCCGTGGTGGTTTTGATTTTGACGGCTTTGTGTCCGTGGTGGTCGGGGGCCAAAGCGCTGGGTGGAACCACGGCCGTTGCGGGAATGCTGAAACCCCGTTGGTTTTGGCCCCTTGTTTGTTTTGCGATGTTGGTCTCAGCAGGCTTCGCTTACCAGCGCCTGAACCACAGCCTCTGGGACGACGAGGAGTATGCCCTCAGACGGGCTGTGATGGGGACCTACAAAGAAGGCAAAGATGGCCATCCCGTGCTGAGTCACCTGAAATGGCGGGACACCCTTTACTCTTACAAGAAGCCGACGAATCATATTTTTTACAGTGTGCTTGCCAGAGTGAGCCTGGGAGCTGCGGCCCTTGGTGAAAAGCGAGAGACCTTATCCCACCTTGAGCCGGCCTACCGGCTGCCAGCATTTCTTGCGGGAGTTGCCTCTGTTGGTGCCATAGCGTGGATTTTGGCGGAATTCGGATTTGCAAGGGCGGGTGTGGGAGCCGCCTTTCTGCTGGCGTTACACCCGTGGCATCTTCGATATGCAAGTGAGGCCAGGGGATACTCGCTTGTTCTCCTCATGATTCCACTCGTGTTGGTGATGGCAAAGCGGGGCGTGGACACCGGGCGATGGCTCTTCTGGGCCGCGTACGGGCTTATGCATTTCCTCTTACTTTATACGTGGCCTGGCACGCTGTACCCGCTGCTCGTTCTAAACGTGGGCATGGCAGCGTTATTTCTTTTTCGTTGCATCCCCTGGAATCGTTCGGGGAAGTGGTTTGTCAGCCTGGCCATCGCGGCGATGGTGGTGATTCAGCTTATGTTGCCGCTGGTCCCGCAAGTTCATGCTTACTTGGTGGCGTCATCCCAAAATCCGGCCAAAATCAGCCCGGGGTTCCTCTCCTCCATTTTCGGTTATTTGGCCATTGGTGCTCCGTGGATGCAGAGGGGAGAGGGAACCTATCCGGAAATCATTCCATGGATAACGCCCCATGCAAATTTCGCTATGGTCCCGGGCCTGCTGGCTGTCGCATTCATAGGCGTGGGCTTTGTGATCTTTGCCAAGCACTCCGCGCTGTCCTTGGTGGCGGCCATCACCCTTCTGGTTGCACCTTTTCTTGCACTTTCCCATGCTTGCCTGCGGAATCTCCCCATCTTTGAGTGGTATTTGGTTTATGGGATTCTGGGAGTCTGTGCGTTTTTGTCATTGGGAGCTGATGGGTTGGGAACCGCTTTGTCCAAAGTCCCGCCCTTTCGCAAGCTCGCATTCCTCCCTGCCACTCTACTCATCATCGCTTATGCGGTGATTTCTCACCCCATTCGTTCCTGGCATGTTCAACATCCCATCCAACAAATTCGTGAATCGGTCCTCGCCACACGACCGTCTTTGAATCCTGAGGATCCCAAGCAGGCCGATACGATCACGGTCGGTCTTGTGATTGCTCCACACGTTTATGATGCCCACGTGCTCCTCGCCAGATCGACAGGCACGTTTTTCAATTTGCTTCAGAAAGCGGACGCCGAAGGGAAGCCTCTCTATGTCAACACAGGGCATCCGTGGGCGGCCCAACGGGAATGTCCGGCCCAGTGGGCGGCCATCAATGACAGATCCCTGTTTTACGAGCCGGTCATTTTCAGGGGTCTTGATCCGGGGTTGGACCGAATGGTTGTGAAATATCGTCCGGGTGCGGTCGCGGGTTATCGGATGCCCGACAATCTCCCGGCCCCGATTTTTCCTTCAGGGCCCGGGTATTAGCTGTTGACGCGGGTTGAGCTTGTCAGGCGTGGCAGACTTCTGGTTTCGATAAGGGCCAATGGACCAACCAAACACATATCCTGTGGCTTCCAGCCTTTGTGCAGCCTGCGGAATGTGTTGCAACGGGATTCTGTTTTTCGGGGCGCTTCTTCAACCGGGTGACGATTCCCGGGCGCTGGCAGCGATGGGGCTGAAGATCAAAAGGCAGGGAGGTGCTCTGCATCTGCTCCAACCCTGCACGGCGCACGAGAATAACACCTGTCTGGTCTACGAGCAGAGGCCGGAGCGATGCCGGGTCTTTGAATGCCGTCAGCTGAAGGCCCTCTCTGCGGGAGACATCACGGAAGACGAGGCTTTCGAAAAAATCCGGGAAGCCCGGGAACTCGCTGATCACGTGCGTGCCTTGTTTGAGGCGGCGGGAGACACCCGTCACCACAAAGCGTTTGTTACCCGTTACGCCGCCGTCTTTGTGGAACCCCTTGACCCATCTCCCGAGGCTGTTGAAATCCGCACAAGACTGCAACTGGCCATGAAAGCTTTGGAGGATTTGCTGGAGAGGGATTTCCGGATTGAATGAGGGCTTCAGTTGCTAAAAACAAATGTCTGGGAACGGGGATGTGATTTCCCCACTTTGTGCGCATGCCAATCATTGAAACCTCATCCTACCACCCGCCGACGGGTCTCTGGGGCGGGCATCTTCAGACGATCTACCCGGCCCTTTTCCGGAGGGTTGACCGGATCACGTCTGTTAATGAGCGCATCGAGACCCCTGACGGAGATTTTCTGGATTTGTCTTGGAAAGTCGCCAAAGGATCCCCCCGGTTGGTGATCCTGTCCCACGGGCTCGAAGGCGATGCCGGCAACACCTACATCCAGGGAATGGCGAAGGCTCTCCACGCAGCGGGCTGGGATGTTTTGGCATGGAATTTCCGGGGGTGCAGTCTGGAACCCAACCGCCTGCTGCGTTCTTATCACAGCGGTGAGACAGGCGACCTGCAAACAGTGATCACCCATGCGCTGGCCAAAGGCCAATATGAAGAACTGGGCTTGGTGGGCTTCAGCCTTGGCGGGAATATGACCCTGAAATACCTCGGCGACCTCGGCCGCGCCGTGGATCGAAGGATTCTTGGAGCGGTGGCATTTTCTGTACCTTGCGACCTTGCCTCCAGCTCCCGGAAGCTGGAGAAATTCACCAATCGAATTTACATGGATCGCTTC
>JBGSPC010000112.1:0-2359 GCA_041738805.1 Terrimicrobiaceae bacterium
TGCATTCATTGCTGGTTTCGCCATTTGGTTGGCCCACATGGCCGGCTGGTTGTGGGATCACCTGCACAAGCAAGCCGCGCGATCGGAAGGCATCCGCCTGGCTTCTATTGGTTTATCATCCTTTGCAATTACTTTCATCAATCCATCCGGCTGGCATCTTTGGGGTACGAGCGCCGGGTATTACGGGAATCCTTTTTTAATAAACTCGACCATCGAATACCTCTCCCCCAATTTTCACAATTGGAGCACCTGGCCGTTCTTGATCATGCTGGCTTTTTGCCTGCTGGCAGTCGGCTTCAAGATCAGATTTCAAACCTATGAAGCCTTCCTGCTGGCAGGCTGGGCGATTCTCAGCCTGTACAGTGCACGCAACATTCCATTATTCGCCATTGTGACCGCACCGTATGTAGCGACGATTATTCAATCCATTCTGCCATTTCAAAACGCTCTGAAAAAGATCGAAACATCCATTGACGGTGTGGAGAGGAAACACAAAGGGTTATTACTCCCCGTCCTGACAGTTGGATTCTTGATATTGAACTCCACCTCACATCAGGGACTTAATCCTGCAAACCAGTTTGATCTGCACAAATTCCCCGTCCAAGCGGTGGACTGGCTGGAGGACAATCCGCAGGAAGGCAAAATGTTCAATAACTTTATCTGGGGTGGTTATCTTCTCTATCGCATGTTCCCCGAGGAATTGGTCTTCATTGACGGGCAAACGGATTTTTACGGGGAATCGTTTACCCGCGAATATGCACAAGTGTTCAAACTAGAGGACGGCTGGCAGGAAATCCTGGTGAAATACGATGTCTCCTGGGTGATCGTTGAATCCAGCAGGCCGCTTGTCCCTGCCCTGCAGAATGAACTCCACTGGAAGATCGTCTACCAAGATGACACAGCCGCCATCCTGCATAAACCATAGTCAGCGTTTTTTATAGATTAAGACCGCGTCCGTTTCGTAAACCACTTCATATCGTTCATCCCCTCGCACACCTGCTGCAAACAGCAAAAAGGATCGGGCAACTGGCAGGGGCTCACAGTTTTCAGCTCGTAATATTTTCGAAAAATACACATAATCGTACGCGGCGGGATCGACCAATTGGTCAACACATGTGACCGTCTCCTGGCTGCACTTCTGCAAAGCAACAGACTCCCGAATGAAAGGCTTGAATTCGTCGCTTTTTGTCCATTCGGTGCCTTGCACAGTGAACAGGCTGTGCCGTCCGGTCAACGCGGGGAACCACTCTGCCACCGAGTCGCAGGCAACGGAATTTGCGCCGGAGAGCACGAGAAAGCGCGAATCTTCCGGGGTGTTCTGCTTTACCCAACCCATCGCATCAAATTCTGGTCTTTGAAGCGCAGCGTTCGACAATTGGAATCCGAACTGATACGCCGAGAAGGCCATGTAGATCGCCAGATAGAGAAGGACACTCTTCTCGATGGCTGAAATATGGAAGGAAAGCCCCGAGTCATTCTTAACCGAAGCCTGCAACGCCGGCAAAAGGACAACCGCCCACCCGAGAGCTGCGAGCATCGCCAACGGGATGATGACCAGGTTCGTGGCGCTTCGTCCAGAGACCAGGAACGGGATCACCACCCACAACGGGAGCAGGTAATCGCGTCGGATGAGGCGGTTTATTATCCCGATCAGTCCCAACACCGCGATGACTGTCATAAACGGTTCTTCGGTAAAGGCGAAGAAAACAAGGTGGAAAATAGCGAGAGTGTTCTCCCCGGTCTGTGCCGCGCTCAAAAGCGGTCCAAGGCCATGAGTACGAACCACAGTCACCCACCAGGGAGCGGTGACAACAAGAACAACAAGTCCCACGAGAACGGATTGAAGAAACGCTACGCGTTTGCGTGAAAGAACCAACCAAATAAGAACTGCTGAGGCGGCCGTATGCACGGCTGCCTCCGGGTGGATCAGCACTGCCAGACCAGCGAATAGACCTGCAAGGAAAATGTCGGTGCGGCGGTTTTCGTCATAGAGCCGGAGGACTACGCCTAATGACAGCAACATAAAGAACTGACCGGGAGCACGTGTCAGACCGCCACCCATCACCAGCCAGAAGAAGGCACGGGGCATAAGGGCAAAGAACAAGGTCGAGAGCGAAGCGTGGTATTTATCCTTGAAAAGCCGAAAGGACAGGAAATAAAGGGCCGGAATGGAGAGGGATGCAAAGGAGGCGGGGATCCATCGCACGACATCCGTCGAACTCATTTTGAAGAGGTCAGCCGCAAGCGCGCCGAAATAAAACCCAAGCGGCGGATATGCAAATGGGATGTTCGAAAGGTTGTAGGACGTGAACGCAGGGATAAGATAATGGTTCGCGCGTAAATCATCCACCATCACCGC
>JBGSPC010000158.1:0-39931 GCA_041738805.1 Terrimicrobiaceae bacterium
GGCATGATGGATGTCATGTCCCAGAAGCTGACCTGCGACGTGAAGGCCTTGGCGGCAAAACAGAAGGCGAAAAAGTAAGCGAACAGCATGGGAATCGTGTAAAACGCACCCAACAGGGCCTCGCGCCGGTTCTCGATGCAGAGTTGCCACAGGGTGGACAATTTGACGATGTGTTTGTTGAAGGGAAAACGTCTAGGCAACCGGAGCACAAGATGGCGGCTGGTAAGAACGAACGAGGCCACCAGCCCGGCCAGCATCACAAAAAGCGTGATGGCAAACCATTTCATGAGGTTCCCCACGGCGAAACTTTGGGCAAACCACTCACTGCGCCCCCAGGCAAAGGCCAGCCCAAGAATGACAAGCACCAGAACAGCCAGCAACCGGTCAATCGCAACGCTCAGAAACCCTGCCGTCTTGTGTTCCGGGTGGTCGCGCATCAGATAAATGACCCGCACGAGGTCCCCTCCGGTGGTGCCAGGAAGGAATTGGTTAAAAAACGCTCCAATAAAAAACAGACTTGTGACCTCCCGTAATTTGACCTCCACATGGAGCATTTTCAGAAAAAGATGCCAGCGAAGGATGCCGAAAAACTCGCACACACCGGCAGCGGCGATGGCGGCGATCATCCAACGCCAGTCGGCTTCCTCGAGTGCCTCCCACATTTTTTCCCGTCGATCGCCATCATGAAACAACCACCAGAGGAGACCAATCGTGACAAGGGCCTGGAAGACTGTCGCCGCGTGACGCAGAAAGCGGGATTTTGTGGGTTTTCTGGGGCTCTCCGGCGTTGCCAGGGATGGCGGTGGCGTCATGAATCCCTTCATCTAAGCTGGAGACATGCGAGTTGGCAATGCGGCATAATGGCGTTCCAACCTCCTTCACATTTTCGCGGGAAAGAATCGACGGGAGGCCGGGAGTGCGGCATTTTTCGGGCGTGAATATCATTATCTTGGGGGCTGGGGAAATTGGCCTGCACATGGCCGGGCTGCTTTGCGATCTGGATCATAATGTGTCCTTGATCGAAAAAGATGAGCAGGTCGCCGCAGAGGCCAATGACAAATTGGATGCTCGGATCGTTGAAGGCAACGGGGCCTCGGTGAGCATGCTGGAGGAGGCGGGAGTCTCGGAATGTGACACGTTTTTCGGGCTTTCGAGCAGTGGATCTACCAACATTGTGGCTGCCTCCCTCGCCAAAGCCCTCGGAGCTAAAAAGGCGGTGTGCCGGGTTCATCCGGACGTTCAGCAGGAACAGTGGCTGTTTGACTTTCGGACCCGCTTTGATGTGGACCACCTCTTTAGCTCAGAACGCCTGGCTGCGGTGGAGTTGGCAAAATTCATCAGAAATCCTGACTGCCTGGTTGTCGAAGAAATTGCCCGGGGTCGTATTGAGTTGCAGCAGACCCTTCTTCCCCTCGGAAGCCCCGGAGTGGGAAAGTCCCTCAAACAACTCAAACTTCCGGCCCGCGTCCGTGTGGGATCGATCCAGCGTGACGGCCAATCCATCATTCCGGATGGTGAGGAGGTTTTGCAGGCCGGGGATGTGGTCACCCTGTTCGGTGCATCAAGAGCCCTGGAAGAACTCGCCCCGCTTTTCCGCGCCACCCGGCGGGAAAACGATGAGGTGCGTGTCGTGATCTTCGGGGGCGGCGGCTACGGCTATGCCCTCGCACAAATGCTCGAAGGAAGCGACAGGTTCCGCACCCGGATTTTTGAAACCGATCCCAAACGCTGTGCGTTTTTGTCCAGCGTGCTTCAGCGAACCACGCTGATCAACGCGGACGCAACCTCCGCGAACCAACTCCGTGAGGAGCAAGTTGGAGATGCCGACTTTTTTGTGGGGGCCACAACGGATGACGAAGACAATGTGATGACATGCCTTCAGGCACGACACCTGGGGGTCAAACACGGGCTGACCCTCGTCCACCGCGCCGACTACGCGGATGCCGTGATGCGGGCCGGGCCGCAGTTGGGAATTCTCGGTGCTGTCAGCCCCCGTGTCGCCACCGGGCGTGATCTGATCCGTTTTGCCACTTCCGACAAGCTGCACAGCCTGCTGACATTGGAGGGCGGCGTCGAGGTTGTGGAGTTTTCCATCCGTCCCGGCAGCCGCCTGTCGGGAAAAAAAATCACAGAGATTGAATGGCCGAAAGGGTGTGGTCTTGTGTCCCTGACCCACGGCTCCTCAGCCACTGTGCCGGCGGCCGGGGATTCTCTTGCCGCAGGGGATGTGGTCGCTGCCATGGTTGCACCAGGCTCAAGAAAAAAACTGGCGGCCTTGATCGACTGATTCAGAATTTCCAACCGAGATTCAGGCTCACGATGTTCCCGAGGTAATCCTGGCGCCCGAAGTCGATATTCCAATAGGCCGAAGCATACCAGCTTTCCCCGAATTGGGCGGTGACGCCGGCACCTGCCAACACGCTGTCCCGATCCGGCGTGCTGGTCAGATAGTCGAAACCGGGACCGTTGCCTCCATCCATGGCTGCGCCAATGGCGCGAGGATTGTTCAGGAATTCGTGGAGCCAAAACATGCGGATCTCAGGAATGATCGTGATCGAATCCGACAGGTTCCATGTGTAGGCCACCCGTCCGCCGAAGGTTGTTCTCAGACTGTTGGCATTTTGTTGAGCAACCCGCAGATTCAAACTACCGGCTCCGCTCTCAGTGAATGGGGCGATTCCCACGTACGTGTATTGAAGTCCGGCAATCGGTCCCAGGGTGAATTTCCCGATCTTCCAGTCATAGCCAAGATTCAGTGCCGCACTGAGTTGCCCCCCGTTCTGAGAACTGCGCGCGGCGCGATCGATCGTTGAGAACTCGATCGATCGCCTCACCTTGTAATTGTTGTATCCTCCAGTGACAACAGCATCAGCATAAAATCCTCCCTCCGTGTAAGACGCATACACTCCAAACAACGCCGAATTGATCGTTGTGCTGCCACCACCATCGTAGTCGGCGTAGGCCCCCTGGTATCCGCCGAAGAGGCCGGTCGTGAGTGCTGATCCAGAATTTTGAATATTGGATTTTGAACGGGCCGAATTGCCAAAGGTGTGGTCCGCTCCAAAGAGGAACCCTCCTCCATCAAACCGGTAGTTGGGCACCTGGCTCACATTGGTGACCTTGGCAAAGATTCCATGGCCTTGGGCCCACAGCGACCATGCAGGAGATTCCGTGGAAATCTCCGATGTTAAGTCTTTGGAGTCAGCAACACGTTTGCCATCTTTGTCATGAACCAGCGGTTCGGTGTCGATGCTGATGGCTTGAAAGCCGGCTGCTCCCAGACGGACACTGCTCATCCTTTGATTGAGCAACTGGGTCTGGGCAAAAGCTTGTTCAATGGAAATGTTGGCGATGCTTTCGTGAAAAGTTGGCGCAATTTGATCAAAGGCTGCCGGGTATTGCTCCGCAGCTTGTACATCGAGGGCAATGGCAATAACCTCACGGTCATTTCCCCGGGCGGGGATGTAGGAATCAAGGGCCTTGGCGACCCGACGTTGATTGGGGGTCTCCGCAACAAGCGTGTAGCTGGTGGGAGCAACCAGCAGGGTCCCCGTGCCGCCGTTTGTGAGGAAACGTCCCCGGAAGCGGGAGGGATTGGGCATTTGGATGGCATCAAACTCCCCGCTGATGCTGTCCGCCTGAAGGAAAGCGTATTGTTGTCCGTACTTCAGACGCTTTCCAGGATTGAGAACTTGCAGAGTCCCGGCCAAAGCGGCGTTGCCGCTCACAAGCAACCGGTCAAAAGCACTGAGGCTGGCGATTTCCAGCTGGAAAGTTCCACTGGAGGATTGCGTATAATTTCCGTTGATGGTGAGTGTGCCCACCGAATTGCCCGTCGCGACTGTGCCATTGTTGAAGACATTGCCGTTGATGATCCCGCTGCCGCCAAGCAAAGCATTCTGAAAGACGGTGAGCCCCTGCGCCACGGAGAAAAGCCCTTTCACAAAAAGCGCACCCGCCTGGATATTGGCAGCTCCGCCAATCACAAAATTGCTGTTTGCTATGAGGGTGCCAGCGCCATTCTTGTTAAAATGGCCGGGAGTCAGGATGTTCCCATCAAAGATCGTGGCCGTGCCCGAACCAACCGTGAAACTCCCGCTGGTCACGGTCAGGTTGTTAAACACCTGGAGCGAACTGCCCGGGTTAAACGTCAGAGAGTTCACAATATTGTTTTCCACAGGCGTACCGGTGATTGCTTTGCCGCTGACAACAAAATCTGCTGTGGTTGGCAGATTGATAGGGTTGCTGTTTTGAAGAATTGCTCCTGAGATGGGGGTAACAAAACTGACAAAGAGTGAATCGTCAATTTGCTCAAAGACCGGGCTCAGTCCGCTCAAAGCATTGCCGCTGAGAAAGCTCAGATCAAAGTCCGACAGATTCGAGGCGGCCAAAATTTCATACGGTGTGTTGGCTGCAAATCCGCTTCCCTCAAGGAAAGCGAACGACTGGGGTCCGGTTCCGAAAGCAATGGTGCCGGTGACATTCACAAAGCTGTTGGCTGTTCCCACAAGAAGGGTCATTGAGCCGCCATTCCATGTGAGGGTGTTAATAGTGAGTTGTCCAACCGGCGCAAGAAATCCTCCGTTCAGCACGACGGGGCCGGCTCCCAAAGCGGCACTGTTTGTTGTTGCCAGAGTGCCGGAATTAATCGCCGTGCCACCCAGGAAAGTGTTCGAGGAATTCAGAACAACCTTTCCAGTTCCTGTTTTCGAAATACCCCCTGCCCCGGTGATCCCAGAGGAGATTTCGGCAATCACCCCGCCATCCATTCGAATTTCTCCAACGCCAGTCGAATTCAGAGCCGAACCCTCAATCCGATAACCGTCCGTGGAAAATTGAAGCCCTAAAAAATCAACTTGCTCGCTTAACGTCACCGTCCCGGCGGCTCCTGCAAAGACAGCCGTTGACGACCCCCAATCATTGTTGACTGTCCCATCAGGGTTGGTCCAATTCGTTTGAGCATTGTTCCATGTGCCCGAACCCCCGTTGACCGTGTTATTCGGGATAACATTCGTCCCATCCCAAAATTGCAGTCCATCCGAGTTCACGTGGAGGTTGACCTGACCGAGGGTGTCCGTATCCACTTCAAAACCAAATCCGGCAGGCACATCTCCGATTTGGAGGATGTTGTTAGTGAGCGCACCTGTGTAATTGATCAGGCGGTACGTGCCTTCTCCGAAGTTTGCGAGCGGGGTCACCTTCAAGAGACCATCAAGCACAAGCAATCCGTTGGTTTGTATCAGGTCATTCACACCACCGACCACAGCGGGGGTTGAAAGCTCAAAATCTAAAACCGACAAATTGTTGAGGGTCAGAGATCCCAGGGTGATGGTTCCTGCGCTGACTCCAGGTGCGAGTCTGCCGTTGTTTTGCACGGCGACCGGTCCGGAAATGGTGCCTGTGCCACCAAGAGTTCCGCCGGAACCGACAGTGGTTCTGGCATTGCCCAAGGCTCCCTGGACCACCAGTTTCCCTTGCGTGATATTCACACTGCCGAGATTGGTGCTTGTCCCTGTTAGCGTGGTGGTTCCCAGGCCACGTTGATTGATGGTTCCATTTCCTGTGATGTTTGGTGCAAAAGTTGTGGCGTCAGTTTGGTTAAAATTCAGGGTTGCGGAGCCGCTACGAAACGCGACGGTCCCGGCGATCAAGCTGCCGGCTGTGGTTCCCCCTTCGAAGGCACCAATATTGATGATGCCGGTTGTTGGTGCGCGATTGGCCACATTCACATTGCCTGTTCCTGTGCCCCCTACCCGGACGATGCCACCTTGGGAGATTGTCAATCGTCCGTCACCAAAATCTCCAACCTCCAGCGCATTCACCTGCCATGTCGAGGCCTGCATGGAAGTGGCGTTAATGCCGCTGACCACTGCGTTGCCGTCAGCCCGGCTGCCGTCAGCTGCGACATTGTCATATCCGATGGCAGAGCTTCCAGAAGTCACCTTTCCTCCATCAAGGATGTTCAAGGCGCCCTTGCTGGAATTTCCGACCCGAAGAAAACTCGAGACGGTCCACTCCGAGTTGGCTCCTGACACATTCGCTGTACCCTCCCCTTTAAGAATCAGGGATGGCAAAAAATTCCCATTGAGTGCCGTGGTGCCAATCCGTGAGCCGCCGGAGAAAAATTTTCCACCATCGAGGATGTGAATCGTCCCGGTTCCGGCGGTTGTTCCAATGGATGCGGTGTTTCCATTCAGGTTCAACTGGCTGTTGGTGCCAGTCACCCAGACGGTCCCAACCCCTCCAAGGGCGGCATTGGGGTCACTCGTGGGAAGAGCAGCGTTCCCACTTCCAACAGTGAGGGTTGGCCCAAAAACCCGCCCGCCATTTTCAATACGCAGTTCGCCCTGTCCTTGAAGTCCGACACTCAGGAACTGGGAGGGAGAAAAGTTCCATGCGGAGTTCGTTCCTGTTACCGACACGCGCCCTTTGCCACCCACATCAAAACCCAGTGTTGTGCTTTGCTGGCTGGTCAAGACTCCCCCACTGTTGATCGAAATGGATCCCTCGCCCTCAAAACCAATCACAAACTCGGCACGCGTGGTCCATGTGCTGCCAGGCCCGGTCAGGGTGGCTTGGCCATTCCCTCCAACCAAACTTCCCAGCACCGTGAAGCGGGTGCTTAATGTTCCCCCACCGCTTATGAGCAGCGTGGCCTGTCCGGATTCTCCAAGGAGGAAGTCCCCGGCTGATCCTATGCCCTGGGTAAGGTTGCCGGTATTCACAATTTCCAAAGCGCCACCATTAGCTGTGACGCCAAGGAACGTGTTGGCAGCCCCCAGCAAGCGCAGTGTTCCGGGTGTGGGGAGATTGAGAATCCCCGTGCCGTTGAGATTTGGAGCAACTTCCAGTGTGAGATCGGGGCCGATCACCAAGTCAAGACCGGCTGTCGTGATTGCGAATGGACCACCGGCCCCGTTGGTTATTGATAGTTGGCTGCCCGGGGCACCCCAAACATACTCCATATATGTGCCGATCGTGATGTTTTCAGCAAGACTCACTGTGTAGCTCTGGTATTCACCAAGCTCACCTGACAAAGCGGCGTTGAACCGTGGATTTGAGCCGCCCACCCAACCGGAGATTGTCCCTGCGGCGCCTTCATCGTTGGTGTTCCAATTGGTGGAAGAGCTGCTCCATGTGCCATTCAAGGCATTCAAGGTTGTGCCTCCCGGTCCCGGGATAACGCCGTTGATGTCCCAATACAGCTCCTGAGCGTGCAAGAACCCGGGAAGCATTGACAATATTGCGAGAGAGACGACCGTTCTCTTCTTGGGCAATGAAAAGTGGTTAGGTTTTTCCAATGGCATGACGAGCGTTTTATGCGGGTGGGTGGCGTGCAGGAAGTTGAATCGTCTGTGGAGACCTACTCCTTTTGGCGTAGGCCAAAAGATCCTGCGGTTATCGCCGGATCAGCTCCAGAGCTCTTGCAGCAGCTGTTGTCCGGTTTTCCACATTCATCTTTTTAAGAATGCTTTGCAGATGGGTTTTCACCGTCAGCGAACTTAGTCCGAGAATCACCGCAATCTCTTGATTGGATTTGCCCTCAACCACCCAGGTCAGCACATCATTTTCGCGCGAGGTCAGCCCGAGTGGCTCGAAAATTTGTTTGCCGGGAGTTGTCCGTTCCTCATGGAGGGTGATGGTCGAGTAATGAAACTCCAAACGCTCGGAGAGGGAAGCGGTTAATTGGCCCCGGCTTGAGGAACAGTGAAAAGCCGGAGGTGCATTCGAGGAATCCGAGCGGGAGCGAATCCATCTTTCAAGATCGGCAGGAAGTGCCTTTCCCCCGTTCCAACCAAAGTATTTCTCCAAAAGTTTGCGGGCTTGTGCTGACACACGAAGAACGATGCCGCGGTGGCTTCTGAGAACTGTGGGGATTCCGCCATCATCCAAGGCGGAAGTCAGGCCTTCAACGATATGTTGCAAGTGAGAGAGTTCAACCAAATTCAAATAAGCTCTCACAAGATGCGGGCGGAACATGTTAACCATCAGACGTTCTGATTCTGCAAAGCGGGAGCCACTGCGGTTCAAAGCAATACCAATCACTATATCCCTCGGCGCATTGGGGGTCACTGCCATCTGATTTTCGACGCCCATTTTTTTATAGCACTCCTGATACAGTTCCATTTGATGAAATTGGCGGCGGCTCAGAAAATCCGAGATCTGGTGGGCAGATCCGTCCCCGGTCTGACGAACGTAAGCGATCACAGGGTGCTGATGAGCGTATTCTTTCCAAGCGAGGAAAAGTTCCTCAAGCATGGGGGGTTCAGGAAACATGATCGCAACAGTCCGATCCATGGCTGGATACACTTCATTGTAGGAGACGGAATCCAAGCCCACCAGCTTGGAAAAAACAGAATTCATCAAGGAAGGAAAATCACTCAAGGCACGGCAGGCATGGACCTCGTCGATGGCCGTTAGAAGCCGGATGTGCTCTTTGTGAGTCAGCCTTGCCATCGTTTTGAAAATGCCCCTCGCATGCCAGCAGTAAAATCAAAAGAAGATCAGTCGCAAGTTTTTGATGGAGGAATCAGGCTTTTTCTTCCGGCGGTGGTTCCGGCTCAATATGGACGGTCACATCGCTCAGGTGAAACTCGGAATTTTGGAGTTTATTTTTGACGACATGGGAAATGTTGTGGCCCTCATGAACAGAGAGCTTTCCTGAAACGCGGACATGAAGATCGGCAATGCGGGTGAGTCCGGTTTTTCGGACGCGGACCTTTTCGATGCTGGTGACACCTTCCACCATGCTGGCAATCTGGCTGATGTTTGTGCGGATCGCCTCAGGTTCCTGTTTGTCCATCGCTTCAGCCAACGCGACCATAAGCATGCGGAGCCCGTTAAAAACAATGATTCCGCACGAGAAAAGAGCCGCCCAATCGTCGGCTTGCGCCCAGGCCGGTCCGCCCAGCAAGGCGATCCCGATTCCAACCAAAGCGGCCAGGGACGTGATGGCATCGGAACGATGATGCCAGGCATCTGCGGCGAGCGCGTTGCTTCCAATGGATCGGCCTTTCCAAAGCGACAACCGGAAGAGCCCCTCCTTGATAGCAATGGTGAGGAAAAGAATGATCAAGGTGAAGGTCGCTGGCAAGTCCGTGGCGGCAGGCACCGCCCCCATGGACCCGACAATTTCGGCAATGCTGTGGATCCCCAGCAGCGCCCCGGCTCCAATCAACAAAATGGCTCCTGCCCCGGCCGCCAGGGATTCCATTTTTCCATGGCCATACGGGTGCTCCTGGTCCGGCGGTCGTTCCGCATACTTCAGGGCCGCCCACATCATTCCCGAGCTGAAGACATCCAGGGTCGATTCCAACCCATCTGCCATGAGAGCACTCGAATTTCCGAAAAATCCGCCCAGAAATTTGACGGCGGCCAGAAAAATATTAACCAGGACCCCCGCCAAAATCAGACGCCGACCTTCAGCAAATGAGCCACCAAGCGATTTCATGGTCAGGGCAGCCTGATTCAACACCACATGGTGTGTCAACTCTTGCAGACCAGTTAATGCGTGCCATAAAAAACCGGTGACCCGATTCCATATCCCACAACCGCGCGAAATTTCCCGAAACGAATTGCTCTTTCCAGCGGGCGTGTGCAGTGTCATTCCGTACACCTCGAAACATCTATGCAACTCGGAATGATCGGACTCGGACGGATGGGAGCGAACATGGTTCGTCGTCTCATGAAGCAAGGCCACGAATGTGTGGTCTTTGACGCAAACCCCAAAGCGGTGGAAGCGCTCGTGGCCGATGGAGCGATTGGTGCTTCTTCCACGGAGGATTTTGTCCGGAAACTGCAAAAGCCCCGCAATGCCTGGGTGATGGTTCCTGCCGCAATCACCGACAAAGTGATCGGTGACCTGGCTGGTTTTCTGGAAACGGATGACACGGTCATTGATGGTGGAAATTCTTATTTTCGCGATGACCGCCGCAGAGCAGCCAGCCTGAAAACCCATGGGATTCATTATGTCGATGCGGGAACAAGCGGTGGGGTTTGGGGATTGGAGCGTGGATATTGTTTGATGATTGGAGGGGACAAGGTGGCTGTTGAACGGCTGGATCCCATTTTTAAATCTCTGGCTCCCGGCAAGGGCAGCATCGATCCCACTCCCGGACGGGAGAAACTCGGGGGAACAGCCGAGGAAGGCTACCTTCACTGCGGACCTCCCGGAGCGGGCCATTTTGTAAAAATGGTCCATAACGGAATTGAATACGGGATCATGGCAGCCTTCGGGGAAGGATTTGATATTTTGGCGAATGCCAACGTCAGTCTTCGCCCCAAAGATCACGATGCCGAAACGGCTCCATCAATGAGTGATGATTATGTGTATGATCTCAATCTTGCGGATGTTTCGGAAGTTTGGCGCCGCGGCAGCGTGGTGAGTTCCTGGCTTTTGGACCTGGCGGCGGCGGCTTTTGCTCAGAGTGCGACTTTGGAAGAATTTTCCGGACGGGTCTCCGACTCGGGTGAAGGGCGCTGGACCATCATGGCTGCGATCGAGGAAGCCGTGGATTGTGACGTGCTCAGCGCCGCGCTTTTTGCCCGCTTCCGTTCCCGCAAAGAACACACCATGGCGGAAAAAGTCTGCTCGGCCATGAGGTATCAATTTGGTGGCCACATTGAGCGTCCCTCCGGCGGATAGTCTCGCGGCCCGGCAGCACTTAAGCATTATGGCAAAACCCGCACTTGGAAAGGGCCTCGGAGCTCTCATTAACGCCCGCGTGGCCGCAACGGCCCCCGCTGAGGAACATGGCGAGAGAATCCAGAATCTTGATCTGAAAGATATTATTGCAAGCCCCTTGCAACCGCGGACAGAGTTCCGTGGCGAGCATCTTCAAGAGCTGGTTGAGAGCATTCGTGAGCGGGGAATTATCCAGCCGCTGATTGTCCGCAAAGTCGGCGACAAATACGAGCTCATTGCCGGGGAACGCCGTTGGCGGGCGGCCCGGGAGCTGGAGCTTCAGGATGCCCCGGTGATTGTCCGCAAGGCCAGTGATCGCGAAGTGCTTGAGTTGGCGCTGATTGAGAACCTTCAGCGTGAGGATCTGAATCCCATCGAAGAAGCTGCCGCCTATGAACGCCTTCACAGCGATTTCGGGATGACGCAGGAAGAAATTTCCAAACGTGTGGGAAAAGGCCGTGCCTCCATTGCCAATGCCATGCGTTTACTCGCGTTGCACCCTGACGTTCAGGGATATCTCAAGACAGGTCGAATTTCGGTGGGTCATGCCAAGGTGCTGCTTTCCATCAAAACCCAGGAAGAACAGCAGGCGCTGGCCGAAGAAATTGTGCGGCTCGGGGCATCGGTTCGGGTTGCCGAACGCCTGGCCGCCAAACACACGGGCAAACTCCGGGGAGAGTCCCCGAAAGGGAAAAGCGGCAGCACAACGGACCTGGTTCCCGCGGTGCAGAGGGTTCAAAATCTTTTAATGCATCGTTTTTCCACGCGAGTCGTAATTCAACATGGTGAAAAACGTGGATCCATATCGATTGAGTACTACGGAACAGATGACCTCAATCGCCTTCTTGGCGAGATGGGCATTTCCGAAGATTAAGGTGTTTGTACACCGGGAGAGCCAGCACTCTCTGCAAACAAACCACTGGCGGATTACTCCACACAGTGCGACCCTCACCAACTGATATGAAAATCCTGAGAAAGACCTGTTCGGCATTTATCCGTGCCATTGACTCGGATTATTTTCCCGAAGGCGCGCAGGCCGTAATGAACAAACCTGAAAAAATGGAGTTCGGGCGGGCAATTCCCTTCATTATCCTTCACTTGGGTTGCCTTGGATTGATCTGGGTGGGCTGGAGCCCGGCAGCGGTTATCGTCGCTATTGCGCTCTATTTTATCAGAATGTTCGCCGTCACCGGTCTTTACCACCGCTACTTCTGCCACAAGGCTTTTCGAACCTCACGACCTGCCCAGTTTATCTTTGCCCTGATTGGCCTCACGGCCGTGCAGCGGGGTCCACTTTGGTGGTCTGCGGTGCATCGTCACCATCATGCCCATTCTGATGAGGGCAATGATGCCCATTCCCCCGTTCAAAAAGGCTTTCTCTGGTCACACATTGGCTGGCTGACCAGCAGCCGCAACTTCCCAACCGACTACTCACGGGTCAAAGACCTCGCCAAATTTCCCGAGCTCGTTTTTTTGAACCGCTTTGATTTGATTGGTCCTCTGATATTGGCAATTGCATTGTATTTTTTCGGATGGGGACTGGAGTTGTGGGCTCCATCCCTCGCTACTAACGGAATGCAGATGTTGGTTTGGGGATTTTTTGTCAGCACCGTGTTTGTTTTTCATGCCACCTGTTCGGTGAACTCATTTGCCCACACGCTTGGAAAAAAGCGTTTCGAAACGGGGGATGAAAGCCGCAACAGCCTGATCCTCGCGCTGATTACTCTGGGAGAGGGATGGCATAACAACCACCACCACTATCAGGCCTCGGCACGTCAGGGGTTTTATTGGTGGGAAATTGACATCAGTTATTACATCCTGAAGGCTCTCTCGGCTCTTGGGATTGTGTGGGGACTCAAAGAAGTTCCTGCTCGCGTCTATTCGCCAAAGGATTAATCCTTCCCGCTGAAAGCCAGCATGGAACGTATAGCAATTGTCGGGACAGGGATTTCGGGGGCGGGATGCGCATGGCATCTGCGGGAAAGGGCAGAGGTCACGCTCTTCGACAAAGAGGCCCGCCCGGGCGGTCACACCAACACGGTTGTTGTCAAAGAGGACGGCCATGATGTTGCCATCGACACAGGATTTATTGTTTTTAACCGTCAGACCTACCCCAATCTCTGCCGGCTGTTTGAAGAGCTGAATATCACCGTCAAACCGTCCGAGATGTCATTCAGCGTCCAGCATTTGCCAAGCGGCCTGGAATACAATGGCATGGGCCTCAACAAGCTTTTTGCGCAACGGAAAAATATTTTGAATGCCAGGTTTCTGAAGCTGATTGCGAGCATCACCCGGTTTTTCAAAGCGGCGAATGCGTCCTTGGAAGAGCCTTCTGAGATGACGCTGGGGGAGTTTGTTGAGAAGCACAAACTGGGAGCTGATTTTTTGGAACTGTATCTGGTTCCGATGAGTTCGGCGGTCTGGTCCACAAATCCCAAGGATGTGCTTGATTTTCCGGCCTCGGCACTCATCCGGTTTTTTCACAATCACGGGTTTCTTGGGGTCACCACCCATCACCCCTGGTACACGGTTTCAGGGGGAGCGCGCACCTATTTGCACAAGATTCTGGCGGCTGTCGGGCAGCCCCATCTTAAGTCGCAAATTGTGCGTGTTTCCGAAAATTCCCGGGAGGCCACAATCACCACGGCCGATGGCAGCGTGCTGAGCTTTGACCGTGTGATTCTGGCAAGTCATGCGGATCAGACCCTTGCCATGCTCGCCTCACCCGACGAATCCCAGCACCGTCTGCTTTCACCGTTTCGTTACGAGAGCAATCAGGCCACTCTGCACTCCTGGGAGGGGGTTATGCCAAAAAAGCGCCTTGCCTGGGCTTCCTGGAATTACCGCGTTGAAAAACCCGCCGGGGAGGAAACGAAGCCTGCGACCCATTACTGGATGAACGCGCTGCAAGGCGTCTCCAAAAAAAAGAACTATTTTGTTTCCCTCAATTCCCGGGAACAAATCCCTGACGAACACGTTCTTTACGAGGCAGATTATGAGCACCCGATTTTCAACATGGCGGCAATCCGTGCCCAAAGTGAACTGAATAATTTGAACACACGCTCACGCGATCAACGGATCTTTTTTTGCGGGAGTTACTTCAAATATGGCTTCCATGAGGATGCCTACAGCTCCGCGCTTTACCTTTCGAGGATGTTGCAGGAACGTCTTATTTTGTGAGTTCCTGTCTCTACGAGTGCTCGGTCTTCCACAAACGCTTCTCGCCGAAGCGCCACGAATTTCTTTACCGAGTGTTTCTGTTTTCGCTGGACGTGGATGAGATGCCCCGGCTAGCCCGCCGCATCCCTTTGCTCGGTGTCAACAGCCCCGGTCTTTACAGTTTTTGGGATGAGGACCACTTCCGTTTGGTGGAAGGCTCGGCCCGCGCGAATGCCGAGGCCTTCCTTGCAGAGAACGGAATTCCGGAGCATCCCGCAAAAATCCAGCTTCTGACCAACCTCCGGTTTTTAGGTTACACCTTCAATCCCATATCGATTTGGTTCTGCTTCCGTGACGATGGATCGCCCTTGGCGGCCATTGCCGAGGTTGGAAACACGTTCCGGGAACTCAAACCATTTCTTGTCCCGTTCGATGGAAAAACCTTCCATCTCCGCACCCCAAAACATTTCTACGTGTCGCCATTTTCAGCACTGGATCTCGAATTTGATTTCCGGTTTGAAATTCCAGGAAACCGTCTGGCCGTCTATATCGACGATTACCAGGGGAGCGAACGGGTTCTCCTCAGCATGCTCACCGGCTCACAAAGCGAACTCACCACCCCCACCCTGTTTGCGTTCACGGCGAAGTATCCGCTCATCACCCTCAAAATCATTTTTCTGATCCACTGGCAGGCCTTCAGGCTCTGGTGGAAAAAGATACCGTTCTATCGCAAAGAGAGTGCCCCCGAACTCCAAAGGGGTGTCTTTAATCCCAAGAAGTGAATGGCTTCACCTCACACGCACATTGGTCCGACTCACAGATCCCGAGCTGCGTCCCCAGGAGGCCGATCCGCCTCGTGGTCCATTGACTGTGCCACCCGATGTGCTCCATGACGCATTACGGCGGGTTGTGGAGACCTGGCGGGGACGGGTGTTGTTCCAGTGGGTGGTTCCGACAGAGACGTGACGGGTGTTATTCCACCCGGGACCGCGGACGGTTGCGCCACGGTAGAAACCACTATTGTTCCATGTTCTGACGCATTGGGATGGTGCATGCCAGCCAGGTGAACTCACCGTGTTGACCGTGCAGCCGGTTTGCAGCAAGAGGACGGAGCAGCCAAGAGCAAGCAGTGCCAGGAAGAGCGGGGTATTTTTCATCATATTTCCTAGAGTCGAGACTTAGCGTGCAGAGGACTTGGATGTCATTACGAATGGAATTTCCTCAGCCCCTTTGGGAGGCTCAAAAACAAAATCTTTATGACTGAGCCACGGGGCAAAATTCCATTGGGAAAAATCAATCATCGTGCGGGGGCGATTGGGTTGGTCGGTGAATGTGGTCAACAATCGGAGCGGAACGGGCCGCGAGCCGGAAGAGATCCAGATTTCCCAATCCACTCCTGGAGAGCGAAAAGCCAGGTGTTGGCAGGCTATGCCATGAATTTTCCCCGGACCGACGACGATGGCACTGTTGAGACCTTGAGTGAGCACCGCGAAGGGATCACTGAAGAGCAGAGGGGCGGAAACAAATCGAATGCCTGTCTCATTTTCCAGACCATTCAGTAGACCATCCAGGGATTCCGGAGCTTCTTTCACGGAATAGGTCTGCGTGCCGGGGGCATAGGCCACCGCGGTCGCACCATCAAAATAAAAATCGAAATTCGGAGCCTCGCCGCGCAATTGCACACGGAGCTGGTTGGGGCGCTTCAAGGCAATCTCCGTGGAGGAAGCCAACGTGATGGTTTGACCGGATATGGCCGGCACTTCCACAAGACTTTCGGAATGAAAAGTCATTGCCTTGGCAGAGGCCAAATTAGCACTCATTTGCTGCAGGAGTTCGACAGCTTTGGGATCGATACCTTTCTGTTGGGCCCAAACCGGAGAAGCCAGCACCAGGAATGGAATCAGGATACGGAACCGGCAGGGAGAGCTCATCTGCACACTTGACCCTGCTTCCCTCCAAAAAGCGAGGAAGAAAGCGTTAGCGTTGCGCCCTCGGAGCCATCGCCACTTGGGGAAGGTTCTCGAAATGGGTGTCGTTCGTGCACAGGAGCAGTCCCGATTCGTAAACAAGGGCAGCTATCCAAATGTCATTTTCGGGAATGGGGTTTCCATGTCTCCAAAGATGATCTCTAAAGTCAGCATAAATCGCAGAGGTGCGCTCGGTGGTATGCAAGATCTCGACCACGGGCTCTGAAAGAAACTGTAATAACGATGCCTCATTGGCACGAAGCCGGTCTCCACGGCGGAACCCCGCCCGCAGCTCCCCCAACACGATCACAGGGATGGCCACCTTCTGAGCAGAGGAAATCGTGCCGGCCCATCGCCCATCGCGCCTCCAATCGCTGTAGGCATTCGTGTCGAGAGCCACCTTCATTGCCAATCTTTGGAATCAATTTGCTTCAGTTCCTCCAAATACGCCTCCCAACCTGGTCCAAAATCGGAATCCGCCGAATATTTTTCCAGCCCGTTCGGTGTGGCCTCTTTAGTGAGTCCGAGTCCTCCGTTCAAAGCCTCAATAAAAATTTGATTGAGAGACACCCCCCGCTCACTCGATCTCTCCCTGGCGTGCTGGATCGTCCTTTCCGGCACATTGCGCACGGTGATTTGTTTCATGCCTGCAATGTATTCATTCAGTGCATGCATGTCAATGAGCGGAACTTATTGCAGTTGGGCCTCCGGGCCTGCCGGCGAGATGGACCCAATATCATCGCCGGTCCACAATACGCTGTCAGGCCCTGCCGATAAAACCTCCATCACACGGCGGGAAACCGGATGAAAGAAGTAGGGAGTTCCCCAGCGATCAATCAGTTCCCCGTCGGCATTCACGGCCGGAAAATCCGGGGGAACGATCGCTAGTTCTTTTGTGTTTTGGCCGGTGAGGGACGCTGTGATTTCCGCGTTCGTGCCTCCGCTGGGGTTCTGGCCGAAAACTTGCCGGTATTTAGAAAAAACCTCTTCAAGGAGCTCGAGATCGCGGGTGGGCGGGTTGTCGGGCTGATTAAGATCTGACAACAGATCCCCCCCACCCGGGATCATAACAACACCACTTGCAGTGATTTCCGCGGGTAGAGCACGTCCAGGCAGTTCGCTTACTGGCACCGGGGGAGTGGGAGTTGCGTCCACGGGCTGTGTGGAAGGCTTTCTGTCCCATGAGGCCGGTGGCGGCGTTTGAACGGAGGATGGTTTGTTGGAAGCTTTTTCAACACCGGACTTTTCTTCCCGGGGAGAAAACAAAAAAATGACAATTCCTGTCAGAGCAAGAAGAGCAACGATGGCTGGGATCCTTGGGTTCAAAGACTCACATACCCGAGGTTGGCCGAGCCGCCCAGAGGATCATCAAAGCGCCCGAGGTTGGGGAAGATGGCTCCCAAGGCGCTGCTTTCGACACCTAGCCATCGGGCGGCCACCGCGGCGTATTGGTCCACCGAAGAGGTGGGAATCCAGCGGCCGCGGTTGCTGGTTCCTGCGTCCATATCGAGTCCGATTTTGAGGCTTGGGAAAGATCCATAGATTTTTCCCCCAAGCACGGGTCCCCCCATAACAACGTGATGCCCTCCCCACCCATGATCGGAGCCGGCGGTCAGCGGATCGGTGCCATTGGGAGTGAAGGTGCGTGTAAAATCCGAATGCGAAATGGTGAGCACGTTGTCATTCACGCCGAGGGCAACCATGGCATCAGAGAAGGCTTTGAGGGAACCACCCAACTCGGTCATAAGATTGGCATGCGAGCTGAGTTGGTCGGAGTGAGTGTCATAACCGCCCACGCTGCAAAAAAAGATCTGCCGCCGGTTATCGAGGCTGCTGCGTCCTGCGATGAGTTTCGCAATCGTTTTGAGCTGATTGCCGAGGGAGGTTGTGGCTGCGGAAAAGATGGTGTCAAGATTGACGCCTGACTGGGTGGCCTCCGTGAAAGCCGCACCGACGATTCCTTCGCTGGCGCGGGCGCGGCGAACCACCGCATTGTAGCCCTCCTCCAGCAGGTGTTGATGCGTGTAAGCGGTGATTTCGTCAAAGGACCTCAAACGATTTCCTGTGGCTGTGTTGCGATACGATCCATCCGCATTTTTGGCGCTTGCGTAGTTTGTGCCAAATCCACTCAGACTGACAGCTCCCGTGGGGCTCACGCTGTATTGCACCACCTCGGAACCCACCTGAAGGCTGTTGATTCCTGAAAGCGTGATGGAAAGTGAAACTTTGTCACCGGCATGTCCCTGCTGCTTCAAAAGGTCTGCCACCCGTCCTCCCCATCCGGACTGGAACGGCTTGTCCGCGACGGAACTTTGCCATTCGATCTGCTGATCGGAATGCGAAAAGAGTTGGATGGGAATGGGCACCGACCCTGCGAGATATTCGGCACGGGTGATGGGATAGGCCAGAGTCCCCACATTGGCGACAAACGCGAGCTCTCCCGAATTAAAAAGGCTGACCAGGGGGTTGAGTCCCGGGTGTACACCCAAGCCTGCCCCATCACCGGGGAGGGCCACGGACGCGGCGCGTGTGGGTTGATAAGCGGGATCATTTTCATCCAGAATGGCCAGCACGCCCCGATGGGATTTGTAGTCGGCATAACCCGGGTGCGCCATCCGGGGGATCAGCATGTTGTTTGAGTCATTGCCGCCATAAAGAAAAAGCACAACCAGCGCTTTGTAGTCTGCGGGCGCGGTAACCTGCGCCAGGGCGGCGCGCGTGAGGGTCAAATGAGCCAACGTGTTCACGATGCCCGTGATGCCCAGCGCCGCGCAGGATGACTGGCGTAAAAAGGCACGCCGGTTCATGAAAAGTTCGCGATCGTTGGATTTTTTCATGGGGTTATTTCTGATGGAGGAATTCCGGGCAACTGCTCATGAGGTAAAAGACATTGATGATTCGATCCGTGGTGGACGTCGTGGGCAGGCGCACGGCGGCATCAATGATGCTGGATCGGGGATTCGGAAGGGGTGCGGTGCCATATTTGGCTTTCAGACGCCCGGCCATGAGAAGGGAGTCAAGCCGATCCACGATTGTGGTGATGGCCTGGGTCGGCGTTTTTCCGGCGGCAACCTCGTCGTTGTAAATGTTTTGCCACGGCACGCGATCGACCTTCACATCGTCCAAAAGCAATGTCGACCCAACCAGCGTGGTGCCCGTTTGCCCTGTTGTTGTTGTTAAAAGCGTGCTGCTGAAGTTGATGGACACCACGACCTGCGTCTCATTGGTCAGCTGCATTTCCGGGGCCACCAACCCCGCCTCGGTGATGGCACCTCCGGGGCTGTATCCCTGTTGGAACCAATTAAAGACCGTCGGCGCCGCCTGGGGCGTTTGGCCGATGGCCGCATCACTGTTATTGTAACGGAAGCGGGTCGCTCCGGCGGGGTAGTTATTCAGTTGCTCAGCGGATAAGCCATGGGCCGAGAGATCCGCCACAGGAAGCTGTGAAGCGGCACCAAAGGCTCTGAGAAATTGCACATAACGAACAATCGGTTCCTTCTGCTTGCCGAATCCCACATATTCCGCAATGCCGAGGTTGCGGGCCTCGGGGTCCAGAAGAATGGCTTCCACCACAGCGCCAAGGTTTCCACGAACACCGGTCCCGTCATTTTCAAACGTCTGAACCACCCGATACAAATACCCGGAACTGGGCGTTGAGGTCACCAGCCTTTGAATGAGCAACCGGCAGATAAACGGCCCGACATTTTCGTGATGAAAAAGGATGTTCAAGGCAGCATCCAGGTCGGCTTCCCCATCCAGGTTTGCGGCAATCGGATGACCAAGAACGGTCTTGGCCCCTGTGTCATGATAGACGGGAAAATTCTTCATGGGATTCAGGTAGGTCGCCTGAAAATAAGCGGGACCGCTGGTCTGGTTGAAATTTGTGTTTTCCTCCTCGGGATAATTGCTCGCTTTTGCCCCATGCCGCCGGCTAAAGCTCCACCCGGTGAACACCCGCGCCAATTCGGTGATGTCGGCATTGGTGTAGGTCGGGATGGGTAAGCCATTTGAACCCAGCTTAAGTGTCCCATCCGCATGCAACGCCACCAGACCAATAGAAAACAACTGCATGATCTCGCGGGCGTAGTTCTCATCAGGGCTCACAATCACGGCCCCGGTGACCGGATCATAAATGGCCTTCTGGTTTTTTAAGTGACTCAGATAAAAACCCATCAGCGGGCTCTTGCTCACAAATTCCAGCAGGTCACGGAAATTGCCGGTCCCGCGAGCACCAAGTTGGTCGTAATAATTGGCCAGCGCGTAGTGACGATTGTTGATTTCCGTGGTTTTTTCCGAGACAACAAAGATCTCGCTGAGGGCAAAGGCCAGACGCTGACGCAGTTGATCATGAGCTCCGACAGAAACTGTCCACCAGGATCTCCGACGATTGGAGGTGCCCGGGGAACCACCCACTTGGCTGGCGTAATTGACCGGATCCGTGCCACGAAGAAAAAATTCCTGAGTGTCTGCGGCCCGCGTGTAGGCCTCCAGAGAGGTCTGGTCCAAGGCAAACTGGTTTTGAATCCATGCCCGGTAGCCGGCAATCCGGTCCCCGGAATGATTGTTCTCAATTTGCGCCACCAGCGCACTGATTTCCGACTCCTTTGGACCAAAGGTGGCCTGAGTCAAAAAGCGCGCCACATCACGCTTGAGGGCTTCGCCGGTCAGCGTTTCGTAAGCGGGCGGATCCTCTGGAACAGGTGGTTCCGTGGTGCCGGTTGAGAGCACAAAATTCCCGCGGATTTCCCCTTCCAAAAAATTGGTTGTGTTGACCACAGAAGACACATTTCCTGAAAACAGGGCCTCCACCATATCCTGATCTGTTGGAAGAAACCCGGCCGCTTTGATTGTCCAGAGGTTGTTGACCACCTGTCCACCGGGGAGTCCCTTCACATAAGCCCCGGCGCCCCCATTCCCGAGCTCCAGAATGGCTGTGGTCTGCGGGCTGGTGAGACTGCTGAAACTGAGGCTCACGGCACCCGCAGCATTGTCACCCTGCAAACGAACGGTCGCAAGTCCCGTGGCGGAGCTTCCGCTGGTTGGAACAAGATACGCCACAAACAATCGCTCATTCGCGGCCACGTTCGCCGCATCACTGATGGTCACTGCGGCGCTTGGCGAGCCTCCCATGGTATAGGCCCCATCCGCGTCAAGACTGAGGGTCAACAATTCCGGGGTCTCTGTCGCAGCATCCAGAACCGGTCGGACGACGACATCCACAAAACCCACCCCGAATGGCAAAGTCACCGGACTCGAGATGAGGGCGCCTGCCCCATCACGGAGTTCATAATCCGCAGGCGAAGCAGAACCTCGCTGCGGATTGGAACTTCCCGTCAGCGAAAACCGAACAGCCAGGGCTTTCAAACCACCCGCACGTGAAATCCGGAACCTGCCGTTCACGGCTTCTTTTTCTATGGCCAGCGGCGTGGATGCTGAAACCGTCAGAGCATTGCCGGATCCGGCAAGAAGCGCCGTCAGGGACTGAAGATCATCAACGCCGGCCTGTGCGCTTTGTGGAGCCAACGGATCAAATCCCGGCAACTGACGCTCGTCCCAATCCGGAATGCCGTCACTGTCCGTATCGACGTCCCGGACCACCACCAGAAAAAATCGAGGTCCGTTCCCGGGGGCCGAATTTGTGAAGGTTTCCTCCATCGTGGTTTCTTCCGCCATTCGAAACGCATTCACCGGTCCCCAATCCCCCAAAGAAAGGTCCGTAGCCGAAAACACACGATAGGTTTTGCCTGGTTGTGAGGCCCACCTCACTGTCACATTTCCTGCAGCAACCAAAATTTCAGAAACTACCAGGGACGAGCCGGAATCCCGGGGATCTGTGCCCGCAACACCTTCTTCAGCATTCGTCTGCCCATCCCCGTCCTCATCCCCACCGGCTATCAACACGGCCGCATCGAATTTCTCCTCCCACACATCTCCCAACCCATTGACGTTCAGATCCACAACCGCCGAAGCCTGTGATGACGAACCCAAAAGGGTTGCAAAACACAAAAGCACACCAGTTGCATGAATCAATCCTGTGACCATGCGCAACAAGGAAGGCGCAGGTGATTGATGGGTCATTGTTTGGGGGGGCGTGACGAACCGGAAGAACCAGCAACCCTAACGTAAGAGCAGCCAGGGATTTGTCAAGTTCCGCCTGAAGCACGAAATTTTAATATTGGGGAACGTCCCGCGTTGACCATCGACAGGGTCTCCGGGGAATGATAATTCGTAAAGGCAGAGTCATTTGGGGTGGGGTCACGAACGGAAACAAACGTGATCCCGGATCACTGACAGATTCTCACATGGCACCATGAGCAAAAACCAGGCACCGGACCCGCAAGCAGCGAGCCACGATGAACGGGTAGCGTCTGGTGCCAAAGCCGTGCTTTCCGGTTCAGGCCGTCGGCGCGCCTGGCCGCTCCGCGTTTTCCCCTTTGTGGGGCCGGCCTTTATCGCGGCAGTCGCCTACATCGATCCAGGAAATTTTGCGACCAACATCGAAGCAGGTTCGCGTTTCGGGTATGCGTTGTTGTGGGTCATCCTGGCCTCGAACCTCATGGCGATGCTTCTCCAAGTGTTGTCTGCAAAGCTCGGAGTCGCGACGGGCATGAATCTTGCCGAGGCCTGCCGCCAACGATTCCCGCGTCCCGTGGCTCTTGGCATGTGGGTCCTGATGGAAATTGTGGTCATCGCAACGGACCTGGCGGAATTTCTGGGGGCCGCCCTCGGACTGCATCTCTTATTCGGGATTCCCCTCGGGTGGGCGGCCCTCGGCGCGGCCGTGATTGTCCTGGCCCTGCTCTCCATCCACGGGCGCAGCTTCCGCACGACGGAGTGGATCATTGCAGGCTTTGTGCTTTTTATCGCCGCATGTTATGTCGCCGAGATCGTTGTCGCACTGCCCAATCCCGTGGCGATTGTGCATGGCCTTGTTCCCTCGCTGCCGGCCGAAGGCCGTAGCCAGGCCCTCTGGCTGGCTGCCGGTATTTTGGGTGCCACTGTCATGCCCCACGCCCTGTTTCTGCATTCCTCCCTGACCCAGGACCGGATTCCGACAACCACCGATCAAGAAAAAGTCCGCCTTCACCAGTTTCAATTGCTGGATGTGGGGCTGGCCCTTCCGATTGCCGGGTTGGTGAATGCGGCCATGTTAATAACCGCTGCTGCCGCCTTCCATTTTGGAGGAAGGTCAGATGTGGCCAGCATTGAAACCGCGTATCAGGCTCTGGAAATCTCGCTTGGGCCTTTTGCCAAAGCGGCCTTTGGATTTGCATTGCTGGCATCCGGCCTTTCCTCGTCATTGGTGGGCACGATGGCCGGTCAGGTCATCATGCAGGGATTTGTCAGACGTTCGATACCGGTCTCAGTCCGCCGTTTGGTAACCATGGTGCCGGCCCTTGTTGTGATTATGATGGGACTTGATCCCACTCAGAGCCTCGTTTGGAGCCAGGTCGTTCTGAGCCTCGGGCTTCCCTTTGCCGTGATTCCCCTGATTCTTTTTACAGCCAACCGGAAGTTTATGGGGGTGCTTGTGAACCGTCCGGCAACAACAACCATGGCCGTCCTGTGCGCGGCGTGCATCCTGACATTGAATGGATTTTTGGTTTGGTCCATTTTAACCCCACGCTGACCCATGCTCACGAATCTCTTAGTTGCCCTCGATGGCAGTGCCCAAGCCGAACGCGGAGCAAGGGTGGCTGGCGCATGGATTGGACGCACCGGCGGACGTCTCACCTTTTTTCATGTGCTTGAGCCCGATGCCCCGGCCCGTGTTCATGGAGAACCCCACCTCCAAAAACTTTCGGAAGCCGCAGGCTATCTCAAGGAAGCGGCGAAACGCTTGGTTCCGCCTCACATCGATGTGGCGTGTGAGGTGGACTCTCAGGGTCACGAAGGCGTGGTGTCCCGTATCACCGGACGCATGGCGCACGGCGACCACGATCTGCTTGTCATGAGCCCGCATGGGGGGACCAACCTCAGCCGCCTTCTCCATGGATCCCTTCCGGAACGTATCGCTGACAAAGCCATTTGCCCGACCCTGATTGTGCGTGGCTCCTATCTCGGGGTTGGAGATAATCCTTTTGGAACGGTTGTGATTCCCGATGACGGAGATGTGCGGCATGAGGAGGGCTGGCAGACCTGCGTGGATGTGCTTCGCTTGTTCCATGCGCCGGCCTGCCTGGTTGCCGTGGCGGAGGCCACTCCGGACCCGCGTTCCGGAAAAGGAGGAGCAGCCTTGCTTCAACCATCGGCCTCACGGGGCTTGGCAATGTTACGCGCCGAGGCGTTAAGGAATCATCTGGAGGCCCACGTCAGCTCGCTGACTTCGCAGGGAGTGACCGCAGAGGCCCATGTTCTGGAAGGTGAACCAACCCACACCGTGGCAGAGTTTGCCATCGAACGAAGGGCCGGTCTGGTCATTCTCCGGACCCATTCCCGAATGGGCCTCGTCCCCCGCATGGCCGGCGGTTTTGCCGCACAATTTTTGGTGAAAGCCAAAACAACCGTCCTGGTTCTTCCGATTCCCATGGCCGGAGCCTGATCTTTCTGCGCTGCCCTTGGTATGAGCATCCATTCGACCATTCACTGTCTTTGGCGCTCGACGCCGATCCTCCAACCCGGCCCTCCCGGCCTCCCCCTATCTCGCAAGCCACTTGTGCCCCGTTTTTCGCGACACTCCAAACTCCTCACACAGCTCGCTCACCGTAAAGTGACCGCTCTCCATCTAATTCACAAATCTCTGTTTCTATTCCATTGGTAACACGTTTTTCCAGGTCAGTCTCTCACCCGAGACTGACCTATGTCCCCGGTTTATTTGTTACCCATGTGCCCGGTCCGAACAAAATAGGTTTCACTCGAAGCAATGCCTCCCATGGAAGGAATGGCGACGGGATCCTCCGCCGCACTCGCGTTAGAATGTGATGGAGGCGCGTGCCCCGATGACGAGCGCATTACTGTGATCCTGTGTCGCACCGGGATTGAGGATGTATTGGAGGTCAGGCTGCACGGCCAGCCACGGCGTCACCTGACATTGATAGCTCACTTCGAAAACCACTTCCGCGCCCACAGCACGGGAGCCTTCATCGGAAAGCGACTCACGCGCTCCATTGGTGAGTTGACCAAAGGCAAAGGCAACGCCGAAGGTGTCGTCGTTCCGATTGGGAATAAGCCCTTTGTAAGTCAAACCGGTGTCAAAATAGAAACCGATAAAGTTTCGATCCTGCGGGCCCAAAGCTACCCGGCCAAAGCAGCCAAGCCCCTGATCGGATTTTTCCGTAAGAACGGATTTTCCATCTTTGCCCACAACGGTGATTTCCTCACCGCGCTCCCGGTACAGCATCTGGTCAAGAACGGCGTAAAAGCCGTAGTTGCCTTGATACACAGTGGAGGAGGACGCATTAGCACTCGGCGTATCGGCGGTATGATACCAGAAGCCTCCCTTCACCTGACCCGGAAACCCTGCAGATTCATCGCAATGATTCCAGCGTAATTGTGCCTCGTTCATCCATGCGTAACCAATGCGGCTGTTGAGTTCCCAGTGGAAGCCGTGTCGGTTTACCGTGTCCTCGAAAGGATCGCCCTGATAAACCACCGTCAGGAAAGTAAACCAGTCCGTGGGATTTAACGCGAGCCGGACACCGAGCGTCCCTTTGGGGAAGGCCGGGCCGACATTCGGGATGTTTTCGGACAGGAACGGCGGCCAGCCGAATGTCGAATTGAGAAACAAAGAACCGTAGTCGCTGCCGGCGAATTCCGTGTCGGCGGCAAGCTGGCCCAGCCGAATGGAAATGGCATCCTCCATAAAATTCTGCTGGAGCCAGAGTTCATACAGATAAAGAGAATTGAACGCCGCCGCGTTGCTGGCGGTGAACAGATTTCCCACGTATTCGGATGAGATATCTTTTCCCATCGGCGCGAACCAACTGTTGTGAACCGTGGCCCCTGTCCACCCAACCAGCTTTTGGAGATGAATTTCAACTCCGAAATCGAACAAGCTGGTTGAGACGGCCCCGGTTCTTATCCCTCCGGTGGGGATTCCCCACACTTCCGTGGTGAAGCCACCGAAAAAATCCACTCCGTGTTCCAAAGGAACATTGCGCGCACTGCACCAATCGCCGGTCGCCGTGTCCCATTTCCACCACAGGCCGGAAGCGTTAATATGCTCGCCGTGCTGATCGTCTTCCATGACAAGCTGCGCTGGCATCTGCCCTGCGGGAGTGGCCGCGTCGGTGTTGGTTAGTGCACCGGGTTCGTGCGCCGACAGGCTGCCCGTCAGCGCCACAACCGCAATTCCAGTGACTGCAAGATAGATGTTTTTTTTCATATGAGTTAATACTGCCGGCGGGATGGAGACCGGGCGGGTCAAACCGGAAAGACGCCGCACAGCTCCCTCTGCTCTCCTGTGAGATGATTTGAGGGCGTTGAAGAGGTGGTGAGGTCATAGCGCACCATTCCCTCGTAGGTGCTGACATCGAGCCCATCTTTCTTTTCGCCGGGTTCTCCCATCGCATCGGAGAACAATTCCCCGCCGATTTGATTATGGCATCGTCCGCCACCTCAATGACGGCCAGATAGTCTTTATAGAAATACTTTGAGCGGAGGTAAAATAGCCATTCTTCGGTGATGGCCTCCGGGTCGCGGCTC
Source organism: Terrimicrobiaceae bacterium (assembly GCA_041738805.1). Lineage (GTDB taxonomy): Bacteria > Verrucomicrobiota > Verrucomicrobiia > Chthoniobacterales > Terrimicrobiaceae > JAJTZA01. Next base: position 26,455 of record JBGSPC010000158.1, read on the forward strand.
CCCCGCGATGCGTGCCACAGCAAGCCCTGCGGTCCCACCAGCTCCGATCTCCGGTTTTTTATGTATTCCGAAAAAAGATGATGAAGCAGGATCATAACCAATTCTCTGGCGGCGTGTTGAGCCGCCGATTCTCTACAACTCGACCCAGAACTGCAGAACGATCCAGGCCGCGAAGGCGAGCAGCAGCGCCATCTGCGCCAATCGGGCAGGCCGTTTGCCCTGGTTTCCATCATGTGAGTTTCAGGTTTCAATGTCGCGTCCGCTTAAAAGTGTAGCTTTAGCTACAAGTTAAGATGTGGCTACATGTTGAACACCGCGCATGTCAACTGTCTTTTCAGCCAGCAGACGTTGGCGGCGTTCGAGAGACTTCTGGTGGGCAGGACAGCACACTCGCTCCTCATAAAGGCGGGAAGGATCCGAAGACATCGGTACTACATTGTCTGCAGAAGTCCGCTTTCTGATCAAAGGAGGAGCCCTTTATTGGCGCAATAGCAACTGGGGATTTTCGCAACACTGCCCATGGGACCATTCCGGACCCCCATCGGCTGTTGCCAGAATACTTACGAAAGGATTCGATGTCGGGAGAGGGCATGTGACCATGCACGGCATTAACCCTCTTCTGAAAAATCAAAACTCTCTTGCCAGCAAATGATCGGCGATCCCTGGCAGCCGGGATCCCTTTTTCCCGAACGAATCCAAACATTCCTTTGCGAAGCGCTTGTCGGCGTGAAGTGCACGTGAAATCGCGGATGACGTCTGAACCAAGCTTGAACCTTTTCATGCTTATGGGTCGCGTAGTTGTCACAGATGATATGAATCTCTTTTTCCGCAGGAACATTGCTGCGAATCAGATTGAGGAAGCGAATCCATTCTTGGTGGCGGTTTTCGTTCATGTATGTTCCAATGACTTTGCCGCTTACCGTATTCATCGCGGCGAACAAAGATGTGGTGCCATTACGCTTGTAATCATGGGTCATTGTCTCACATCGACCCTTCTTGAGCGGAAGCCCGGGCTGAGTCCTGTCCAAGGCCTGAATCTGGCTTTTCTCATCGCAGGAGAAAACGAGTGCGTGCTCAGGTAGGTTGAGATAAAGGCCGACGATGTCGCCGGGTGCGCCCCCATGCAGAACGATCTGCGATCCAGATAGCCATGATGAATCAACGCCGATTCCGTCAGTTTATAGCACCCACGAGGATCACGGGGCCTGTGGGGGATGCAGAGCCACCTTTGGGTTCAACGGAAATGGCAAGGGCTGCCACTTTGACCTGTTGATCGAGGTGGAAGTTTTGGGAGCCGTGGCCGTCAGCGGTTATGAGCACACCGGCGCTGATGGGCTGTGTGGCATCAGGCGAGATGATCCAGAGCTGATAGTCTTTGCCAGGTTCAGCGATCGTGAGTCCGGCAAGATCAATGCGCCCTTCCAGACGATTAGGATACCAGACAGCGGTGATGTCAGTGCCTTTCCAAACATTCTGCTGAGCCTCAAGGCGCACGAAGCGCAGGCCGTCCAATGGGTCTTGATTTTGCAAGGTGGCCATCTGAAGCTGGAGAGATCGGCGTTCGTTCTCGAGTTTCTCAAGGCGGACCCTCATTTCATCCCGCTGTCCATCGGCCTGTCCGAGTTCTGCCGCGAGTTTGTCCCTATGGCTGGTGATTTCGGTGATTTGAATTTTAAGAGTCTCAAGTTCGCGAGCCACGGCGTTCACACGTTGCTCACTTTGTTGGCCTTGGTTCCAGAGGACCAAGGCGGCAAGTGCGAAGCTGGCGGCTATCGCCCAAGGGAGGACTTCCCCGTACCATGGCCCCGGGACCACTGCGGCAATCTGAGTTGATTCCATCACTTTGCGACGCAAACGCGCGGGAGGCTCGAGAGCGGGTAGAGAGAGACCAAGATGAGTGACAGCTTCCCGACATTCTTTCGCCAACGCGGCAGGCGCTTCGTCGCACCTAATCAAGGCTTCGAATTCCGCAAGCTCGGCGCCCTCGAGCAGGTCGAGAGCGTAAAGGGCGGCGAGTTCTTCCAATCGTTCCGTGTTCATTGGAGGCGCACAAGGTTCTGACGTAAGATCTGCATAGCCCGCCGGGCGTGACTCTTCACCGTCGTGATGGGTATTTTTAGTTCCTCAGCGATTTCTGTTTGAGAAAGTCCGGAGAAATACGCCAGTTCCAGAGTACCCCGGACTTCTGCAGGAAGAGCATCAAGCTTCTGGCGGAGGAGAGCGGCAGACTCCGAAAATGCAGCAGCCGTGGCTGGACTAGGTGGATTGGGTTGCGCCGTGGATGGTTCCTTACCGGCTGCTTCATAGAGGCGGTCCCTCCGGCCACGCGAACGGATCCGATCAATCGCGCGACGTCGGAGAATGGTTGTGGCCCATGCAGGCACTGTACCGCGGGATGGGTCAAACTGGGAGGCATCACTCCAGATTTTCACAAAAACATCCTGCACAACATCTTCGGCGTCTTCAAGCCGAGCTAACATGCGGATGGCCAAGGCGTAGAGAGTGGGAGAAAGCGCATCGTAAACTCGTTCGAAGGCATGACGGTTCCCCGTGGCAACCTCGCGGATAAGGTCATTAAGGCCATTTTCGGGTTCTGACATGCTTGGTGAACGGAATAGATGAATCGGGTCGAAGGTCTCTTCTGTCAGTGGATATGATGCAAGCAAAATTGTCTACCGCGGAAGGATGAAAGCAAAAAGGGCTGAGGGAACAAAAGGAGGCGGCCAGGGCATGGATGTGGGCGCAAGATTTCACTGCTTCGTTGAAGTTTGGTCACTGGAGGGTAATAGAAACGTCAGGCTTGCCCAAAGGCTGTCATACCGGGAGGGCTGAGCGGTTTGCTGAACAGTGACCGCCACGATGATCCAACGGCCGGATTCAGAAAGGGGAAGTGTGAATTGGCCCTCAGAATCAGTTCTGGTCTCGGCGGTTGTGCCATTGTCAGAAAACGCCCGTATTAGAACGTTCGAGGCGGGTTTCTTGTGTTCACGCAGCTGTCCGCGAAGCTCCTTTGGCTTATCCCCGCTGAAGGGATTTGATAGCTCGACAAATTCCAAGGGGTGGCCCAGAGGAGCTAACTTTTCAGCCCCTGATCCTCCGACGAGGGCCTTGATACATTTGGTATAACTTTCCTCCACGGAAACGGAGGGATCCTCTTTCAGCGTGATGCCAACCTCCTGAAGATGACGCGCAAACTTGTCGGGTGGCAGAGTTGTTTTCCTTGGCTGCGATATATACCCAAGCACATGCGGGCCCTCGGGAGCTGCGTAAATGCCGGCTGGCCGCTGACCGCTCAGGCCGGGAACTTGACGCACCCCGTCAGTGTCACAAATCACAAAATCTGGCAGGTGTGTCGAGAGGCGGTGGATCGACTCTCCATGAAACGCATGGCCGGACTTGAGGTCCACGCGAACCTTCTGACTTGGTTCGGGATCGTAGGATGAAAGCTCGAACCAAAGGTCATGGGCAAACGTGATTCGCGAGAATCCGACGAGGACAAGAATTAGTAAACAGCGCGTTGTCATAAAAGGCATGAACGCCGGGACGGTTGATGAACCATCCCGGCGACGTGCATATAATGCAAGATTAGGGATCCTTCCGGTTTGTGGGTCCAGCGTGCGGGGTAGCAGAGTATGGAAAGACTTGATGAAAAGTCTGATCATTGCTGGTGACATTATCGCCAACCGGTGTGAGCGGTTGTGAGAAGGCAGGGCCGTTGGCAATCGCGGTCAGAGCGATATCGACCACGTCGTCTCCGAATCGACGTCCATTGGGCCATCCACTGGCAACTCCCGACATCGTGGTGTCACCGCCAAGAAAACTAAGGCGGTTGAAGCCGGCCTGTCCGGCAAGACGAACCGGCTCGGTCGATGTGTCCACTCGCAAGACGTCAGGGATAAAGATCCCGCGCAAATCCGTACGATTGGTTGTGACGAACTCCGTACCATAGACGGTGTTGACCAACGCAGCGACCTCGCTGGTCAGTGCATATTTGGCAAAAAGCTCTGCATCACGATCCGGACGGGTGCGATTATAGATATCCTTGTCAATCGAAGCCACGAGGAGCTCGTTGAAAAGAGGATTTCCCATCCGGTTGACCTGGATCCAGCTTCCTGACTGTTGAGCAACCCCATTGCGGTCGAACTTACGATTTTGGCGACTCACGGACGCATAAACGCCGACCGTCGGAAATCCTGTGATGCTTTGAAGCTCTGAGAGAAGGATTTGAATTCCATAGGCGAGGACATTGTATCCTTTGAATCCATCGACTCCATTCCCGTCTTGGCCCAGCCCGTCAGCCAGAGTTCCGTTGTTATCAAGAAAACGGGAATCGAGCAGATCAAAGACAGCCGGAGTGTCGGCATAAAATCCGTCCTCCCGCGGACCCGCAAAAACCCGGTATCCTCTAAGGAGAGAATAAATTCCCTGATTAGTGTAGGCGTCCAGCTCCTGAGGTGTTGTTGCTCCTGAGACTGCGACCCCATCCTCGTCATTATAGAAGGGGGTCACATTCATCCCCACATTGGGTGGTGGCACAATCAGCGCCGTGGTGGAGAGGTTTTCAGAGCGCGCTTTCTTACCAACGCCCCCAAGCGAGACCGTATAAGTTTGCACATAGTTTTGTGCCCCATCACCGATGGTCTCAATGCTGCCTACCCGTGTTCCCAAGCCATACTGAAGGATGGTGTTGGGATTTTTCAGCCCAGCACTGACGCTTGAGAATCTGAAGTTATACGTCAGCCTCGTCTGGCCCGATGATGGTTCTGCGATGTGAATACTGTAAAGAGCATCATCTGCGAACCGTTCGTAAATCAGTCCATCCCCCGGCTCGGAAAACGGTCGGACATGGACAATGACATTCAGGACTTTTCCTCCATTGCCGTCTGCTCCCACAAAAGAATAGACATCAGTGATGTTGGCTTGGGGATCCTGCTTGATCAGAGCGGCGTCGCTATGGCTGGCCGCCATGAGCTTGGCATGTGGTAATATGGCCAGCGCACAAGTCAGTGTTAATAGATCTCGGAGTAGTTTCATAATATTTTTGGTTTTTGTTGAATGAAGCACCATGGCCTCATCATTGTCTTCGCCAGCCAACTCAGACCGGGCACGGAAATCTTAAGAAAAAATGAAGAAGGGAGCTTTCCCTTGTTTCTTGGCTCCTGAAAATCATGAACCGATGATTGGGCCAAGCGGACGTTGAGGGAGGCCAAGGGGGTTTTCAGGAAGTGGTATGCTTGGGTTGTCCGCTCTCGACCATATGAAATCAAAGCTGTGGCAAAGATCCTCAAGCGTCATCTTGAGGGTCTTTAGAACTTTGTGCGCTTCCCAATTACTAACGCCGTGGCTGAGGGTTTTAACTCCAAAATCCAATCAATCAAAGCGGACACAAGAGGCTTCAGTAATTTCCTGAATTACAGAACTCGCGTTCTCTTCTATTGTGGAAAACTCGACCTCTTTCCCCTCCCTATCCACTAAAATCCATCAAGAACCATTGATGGACTTGGGTCCTTTTGAGGGGCCAGGATGGCATACTTATTCATGCGAGAAGTGCTTTTTGAGGAATGCCGGCGGGACGCCAGCGGTCCCAGTGGTAGATTTTATCTTCGGTTCTTGCTGCCTTTCTTTTATTTAGAATAATTCTTGATCAATCCTTTCTTCATGCGAATGTGTCTCAATGTCAGGGAGCAACGAACAACAAGCCGGGTACGAGGAGACGATGGGTCACAGTGGCCACCGCTTGACGCCGCAGCGGCGGGAGGTTTATGATGTTTTGTTGTCGGAGCGTGATCATCCGACGGCGACGGAGGTTTTTATTCGGGCCAAGCAGAAAATGCCAACCATCTCACTGGCAACGGTTTACAATTGCCTGGAAACTTTGGTTGACTGTGGGCTGGCAAAGCAGGTGAATGTGGAGCGTGAGGCCACACGGTATTGTCCGAACTTGGAGGAGCATGCTCATTTTGTGTGTGATCGGTGCTCCAAGGTGTTTGATGTGAACATGGCGGCGGGCCAATCGGTGGATCGGACCTGGGAATTGCCCAAAGGCTTCACCGTGCTGCGCGCCGAGGTCACACTGCGCGGGCTTTGTCATGATTGTAATACGTAAAATTTATGTCCCTAAAAATCGATAATCTGCAGGCCACCATTGGCGAAACCGAAATCCTCCGGGGTCTGAATCTTGAAATCCCGAAAGGCGAAGTTCATGCCATCATGGGCAAAAACGGTTCCGGCAAAAGCACTCTGGCCAAGGTCATGGCCGGCCACCCGGCTTACAAAGTCACAGGGGGTGACGTGACAATGGATGGTAAAAGCATCATGGATATGGAGCCTGATGAACGCTCACGGGCGGGGCTGTTCCTGGCGTTTCAGTATCCGATGGAAGTGCCCGGAGTGACGATTGCGAATTTTTTAAGAGCGGCCCTGCAGGCGCGTCTCCCCCAAGGTGAAGACATCGACGCCGTGGCCTACTACAAGCGGCTTTACAGCAAGATGGATGGGTTGAAGATTCCGCGTGATTTTACGGCGCGCTTTGTGAATGACGGATTTTCGGGCGGTGAGAAAAAGCGCTGTGAAATTTTGCAGATGGCCATGTTGGAGCCTCTTTATGCGGTGTTGGACGAGACGGATAGCGGGCTCGATATTGATGCTTTGAAGATTGTGTCAGAAGGCGTGAACGCACTCCGCGGCCCTGACCGGGGGTTATTGGTGATCACCCACTATCAGCGATTGCTGGATTATATTGTTCCAGACGTGGTCCATGTGATGGTCGCGGGGCGTATTGTTTTGAGCGGAGAAAAGGACCTGGCCCTGAAATTGGAGGCCGAAGGATACGACTGGGTCGAGCAACAAGCTCTGGCCACTGCCTGATTTAAAATTATGAGCCAAACTGAAACAAAACCTGATATCGCCATTGATCGTTCCGTGGGCGACTTCAGCTACGCCATGGATTACGCGTATGATGCCGGCGTGGGCCTGACCGAGGCCACCGTGGATTATATTGCGGACGTCAAAAACGATCCCGACTGGGTGCGGGCCTTCCGTAAGGATGGATACAAGAAATTTCTTGAGAAACCCATGCCGACCCACTGGGCCAGCAAGGATCTGTAGAACATTATTTTTGAAAAAATCCGGTATTATCTTGCCCAGGGTCAGCAGGCCAAGCGGACATGGGACGAAGTGCCTGAGGACATCAAGCGCACGTTCGAACGGCTCGGGATCCCCGAGCAGGAACGCAAATTCCTGGCCGGCGTGGAGGCTCAGTTTGACAGCGAAGCTGCCTATTCAAATATCAAAGCGTCCGTGGGCGAGCAGGGGGTCATTTTTGTGGGCTCCACCGAAGGACTTCACAAGCACCCGGAGCTTTTTCGTAAATGGTTCGGCAAGGTGATCCCCAGCGGTGATAATAAATTCAGCGCTCTGAACAGCGCGGTGTTTTCCGGGGGGTCCTTCATCTATGTCCCACCGGGAGTCAAGGTCAAACACCCGCTCCAAGCCTACTTCCGGATCAATGCCGAGAGTTTCGGGCAATTTGAGCGGACGCTGATTATTGCCGACGAAGGCAGCGAGGTCACTTACATGGAAGGCTGCACAGCTCCAAAGTTCGAGACAGCCACATTGCACAGTGCCGTCGTGGAACTCGTCGCTCTCAAAGGTGCCAAGATCCAATACATCACCGTCCAAAACTGGAGCCCAAATGTGTTTAACCTGGTCACCAAACGCGGGTTGGCCCACGAAGAGGCCGAGGTCAAATGGATCGATTGCAATATTGGATCGCGCCTGACCATGAAATATCCCGGTGTGGTCATGAAAGGACGCAAAGCCCGCGGAGAAGTGATTTCGATTGCTTTGGCGGGTGATGGACAACATCAGGACACCGGCGCAAAGATGGTTCATGCGGCCGACGAAACGACGAGCAACATCGTCAGCAAAAGCATCAGCCTTGGCACCGGCCGCGCGACATACCGGGGACTCGTCCATGTGCCGAAACACCTGAAGGGTTGCAAAAACAACACCGAATGCGACGCCCTGCTGATCAATTCCAAAAGCCGCACGGACACCTACCCGGCGATTACGGTCAGGGGTCAGGGCAACTCGTGTCAGCACGAGGCCAGTGTGAGTCAGATCAGCGAGGAGCAGATTTTTTACATGCAACAGCGGGGTTTGAGCGAAGCGGCGGCCATGAGTCTGGCAGTGAATGGGTTCGTCAATGACCTCGTGCAGCAATTTCCGATGGAGTATTCCGTGGAGTTGAAACGTCTGATTGATCTTGAGATGGAGGGCTCTGTGGGATGAGTGTGCTGGAAGCCTTGGAACATCAAAACAAAGAAACGGATTCCGAAGCGGCCTGGCCGTCATGGTTTTCAGAAATTCAAAAATCGGCTGCAAAGGATTTTGAAGCCTCCCCTGCCCCGACGCGCAAGGACGAACCTTGGAGATTCTCGGATCTCAAAGCGATTGACCTCACGGGTTTTGTGCCTGCGGGGCCGGTCAGCAGCGAGGGCCGGATCATCAATGCCTCTCAAAGTCTGCCCTCTTTCGCGGCCAAGATGGTCTTTGGAAACAATGCGCTGCTTTTTCAGGAAACACCCGCCCTGCCGGAGGGTGTTCTGTTCAAACCCCTGGAGGTGGCTGCCCGTGAGCATGAGTCGCTATTCCGGGAATTTTTTATGGCGCAGCCGGTGGAACTGGGATCTCACAAATTTGCAGCCCTCCACCGCGCAAACCTTCAGACCGGAGCCTTCCTGTATGTGCCTGCGAATGTGGAAGTGGCACTTCCCATCGAAATTTTCCATTGGGTGGAAGGTGAAAACGCTTCCGTCTATCCACACACGCTCATCATTTGCGGAGAAAACAGCAAGGTCACTGTCATCGATTCTTTCCGTAGCGCGGACGGCAAGCGCGCCTTGGCTTGCGGGGTCAATGACCTCCATCTTTCACCCGGTGCAAAGCTGAATTACATCGCCATTCAGGAATGGTCGGACGAAACGTTGGCCTTTCACATCAACTCGACCCTGGTTAACAGGAATTCAGAATGCACCGCCCTGGCTGCGAATTTTGGTGGAAAATTTATCCGGGGAGAATCTCTCAGCCGCATGATCGGTGAAGGCTCCCGGAGTGAAATGCTGTCCCTGAACCCGCTGGATGGAAAACGTCAGATCGACCAGCGCACGCTGCAGGATCATGCCGCTCCCTCGGCCTCGAGCGATCTGCTTTATCTGAACGCGCTTGATGATGACACCCGCTCGATCTTTGCGGGCCTCATCAAAGTCGAAATTGGAGCGCATGGCACAGACGCTTACCAGAAAGTCCGCAATCTCATGCTCAGCGACACCGCAGAGGCCAACTCCATGCCGGGTCTGGAAATTCTGGCGGATGGGGTTCGTTGCACCCATGGAGCCACCTCCGGCGAAATCAATGAGGAAGAACTTTTTTACCTGGAGGCGCGCGGTATTTCCAAAACGTACGGACGTCGTCTCATCGTGAACGGCTTTTTCCAAACGCTGCTTCAGCGCTTCAAAGACGAAGCTCTCCGCGAGCATCTCTCAAAGATGGTTGCCGCGAAGCTGGGATTGCCATTCTGACTCCATCGGTAGGCCGTCGCCGAACCCGCCGACTTGTCTCCTTCATGCGACGGACGCCCCGGCGAGGCATCTCTGCCAATTGGAATCGCCTCGCGTGGGTGTCAGCTGGATTTTTCGCACACGCCTCTCTCCGCTCGACTTGCGAACGTGATTCATCGAATATCATCTCAAAATGGTTACCGTTTTGGACGTATTGCGGGGAGCTGCGGAGTTTCTTGAAAAAAAGCAGATTGAAAGCCCGCGCTTGAATGCCGAGCACCTTCTGGCGCATGTGCTTGGTAAAAAACGCTTGGAGCTTTACCTGGAATTTGACCGTCCCCTGATCGAGTCCGAGCGGGCTCCCATGCGGGACCTGACGAGGGCCCGTGGAGAGGGCCGTCCGCTTCAACATCTTCTGGGGACAACCGATTTTTTAGGTCGTGAGTTTCTTTGTGATGACCGGGCCCTCATTCCCCGCCCTGAGACCGAGCAGTTGGTGGAGTTTGTTCTCCAGCGGCTCCCTGACGAAGAACTCCGGATCCTTGATGTGGGCACGGGCTCAGGAATCATTGCGATCTCGATGGTCCTCGAACGGCCAAAGTACCATGTCACCGGGGTGGACCTTTCCCCCGAGGCCTTGTCTTTGGCAGCAGAGAACGCGACAAAGCTCTCTGCAACGGTCGAGCTTGCGGTCTCCGATCTCCTGCCGGACGTCGCAGCACCTTTTCATGCCATCCTGGCCAATCTGCCCTATATTCCGGCCGGTGACATCGCAGGACTGAGTCGCGAAGTGCAAAAGGATCCGCTCTCTGCCCTCGACGGTGGACAGGATGGAACAACGATTATCCGCCGCCTGATTCAATCCGCTCCTGCGGCCCTTTTGCCCGGAGGTCTGGTCGCGCTCGAAATTGGAACGGGTCAACATGAAGCCCTCATCGAGTGTCTGGCGCATCATAATTTTCGCGACATTGAGGCGCTTCCCGATTACCAAGGCCACATCAGATTTCTTTTCGCTAAACATGGATAAAATTCTCGTTCACGGTGGCCGGCCATTAAACGGTCATGTCAAAATCAGTGGCTCCAAAAACTCGGCGCTGCCGATTCTCGCTGCCGCCCTGCTCACCAAGGAACCTTGCATCATCAGCCGGGTGCCGGATCTGAGTGATATCCATTACATGTTAACGATCCTCAGCGAGTTGGGCTGCGAGGTCGAGCGGGCCAGCGGGGTCGTGACCATCAAAGCCGAAAAAGTCATCACGGATGCCCCCTACGACATTGTCAGAAAAATGCGTGCTTCCGTGTGTGTGTTGGGGCCGCTCCTTGGCCGGGAGAAAGAGGCCACGGTTTCCTTGCCGGGTGGTTGCATCATCGGAGACCGCCCGATTGATCTTCACCTCAGGGGTTTCGAAGCCCTGGGGGCTGCCGTGCGTGTGCAATCCGGCAATGTGAAGGTCCTTGCACCAGAACTGAGAGGAGCAACGATTTCTTTGCGGGGGAAATTCGGTTCAACCGTTTTAGGGACAGACAATGTGATGATGGCGGCCGTGCTTGCCGAAGGAACCACGGTGATTGATGACGCCGCAGAGGAGCCAGAGGTCGTGGACCTTGCCAATTTCTTGAACAAGATGGGTGCCAAAATCGAAGGGGCTGGCACCCGCCGGATCATCATTGAAGGTGTTAAAGAGTTGCATGGCGCCGAGCACGAAGTGATTCCGGATCGCATTGAGGCAGGCACCTTTCTGGTTGCAGCTGCCATCGCAGGAGGAGAAGTCACGCTTCGCCGGGTGATCCCTGCTCACCTCAAAGCCGTCACCACCCCGCTTGAACAGTCCGGCTTCAAAGTCCACAGCACCGCCGATTCCCTGACCATCAGCCCCAACGGTTCCCGCCGGGCCATTCAACTTGACGCGCAGCCCTACCCCGGCTTCCCGACTGACATGCAAGCCCAGATGTGTGCGCTCCTTGCCACCACAGATGGCATTAGCGTTGTCACCGACAGCGTCTTTCCCCAGCGTTTTATGCATGTGGCCGAACTCAAACGCATGGGTGCCAACATTGAGATGCAGGGCTCAACCGCGGTCATTCATGGCATTCCCAAGCTCGAGGCCGCGCCGGTGATTGCCAGTGATCTCCGCGCCTCAGCCGCCTTGGTGCTCGCAGGCTTGACCGCCGAAGGCGTCACGGAAATCAACCGGGTGTATCACATTGATCGCGGTTACGAATCCATTGATGAAAAGCTAAATTCCTTGGGCGCCGAGATCGAGAGGGTGAAAGTTTAATTCCACCTCTTTGAAATTGCAGGGCTTCCTGGCTTGATGCTTTGGTGCCAGGCTGTGGCTCTTGATTCAGTGGCTCCCGATCTTCTCACTCTGCGGGTTCCGCAGATTCAAAATCTCCCCCCTCCGGCGTCTGCATGCTGCTGGCGTCATTCCTGATTTTACTTCGTGGTTAGCCAACGGTCTTCAGTGTTGGAATCAGACACCTCCTTCGCGGCCGCGCTGTGAATGCAACCGCTTCACTCTCAGAGATAGGAGCCACTTGTGCAAGGCGTACTTTGGACGCACACGACGTGTCCGCTGGGGAAAGGTTGCGGCAATACGCCCTCGCGGCGAGTCGACGGCGAGCACCCCCTGAAGATAGGCCTCCCAGTTCGCCTTTTGGTTGAGCATCCGCTGAGCAGATGGATGCGCAGTGGGCCTGCATACGTGCGGGTTCGTGTTAATCTCGTAGATCTGAACTTGCCCGTCACACATCGCGTAATCCGCCCGCCCATACTCGATTCCGGCAATCTCAAAGGCCCGTTGCAAAACCTCACGGTGGGGGTTCTGTTCAATAAGAGACGCCTCATAACAATAGTCCTCTTCCCTCCCTCCTCCGTAGACTCCTGATTTCACCAACCAGTTCAGATCGTGGACCACGGTGTGCGGGAAGATTCGTTCGCCTATCCTGAAACCAGCCATCTTTCGAAAGCGCCCCGGTGCGAACTCTTCCGCTGCATATTCAATGACGATCAAGTGTTCAGCTGGCGTTCCCCTGCAGACAGCATCAGCAATCGTGCTCGTAACCTCTTCCGCCGTTGAAAGCAAACCGGATATCGGTTGGTCATGCTCATGGCGGTTCCTCACGAACACAGGAAAACGCATCGATTCGGGGATTTCGGTTGCAGGATAGGCCCTGAATCCGTTGATTCCCTCACGGTGCAAAGCAACAAGCAGGGCAAGTCGCGATGGCACCCGCGCGGGATCGTTCAACACCCGGCACCCCTCATTTTTCAGGAAGCGGTAAAGCCTCGCAGCCTCCTCACGGTCCCTGTAGTGAAGGCGGTCGAGATCCGTGAAGATGTATGTGCCTCGTTCAAACCGCCGCGCCGCAAGAGCGCTCTCGTAATTCAAAAGCCGAATCCGTCGCCGAATCTTCGATCCCTGCACATCCCACAACGTGAATCGGAATGGGCGGGTGATAAAAAAATTGATCATGCACGAATGTTTTGCGGTTGACGATGGAGTTATCGTTTTTAAAACTAACCGACCATGACAACGAAGCAAAAAGTCAAATTGGATTGGAAGAAATTGTTAGGATTCAAACTTGCGGCTGCGAACAAATCCGAGGGTCTCAGTCCCGCGAATCTCGCGAAAGTCGGAGATAAGATGGTTGGTGGAAAAGTCCCGCCTCCAGACAACATGAGTGCCTCCCAAATCCTCGCGAGGTAAGGGAACGAACGGATCCACCGTTATCAGGCAGTTCCGATTCTTTCCTCATAGCCATGGCACCCTTGCAACAGACGCCATGTCTAGCGACACCGGGTGGGAGAGATAAAATTGTTGAGCTTCGCCACTCAGGCCCTGAATGGGCTCTAAAAAATGCAAAGTGTTGCTGATGTTCATCCTGTTGAGGCTGGAATTCATTTCGGCTTCGCC
>JBGSPC010000182.1:0-7723 GCA_041738805.1 Terrimicrobiaceae bacterium
AAGCTCCCCGCGTAACAGTGCATTGCCCAGAGGCTTCGCGACAATCCGCTCAAACACTCTCCCCAACTCTCGCGCCCCGTATTCTTGGCTGAATCCTTCCTTCACGATCAAATCGATCACCTCGGGGGTTAGGGAAAGGGCGATTTGCCGGTCGGCTAGGCGGGCGTTCAGGGCAGCGAGGCACTTCCCGACGATCTCGCGGATGTTGTCCTTGGTGAGTTGGTGGAACTGGACGATGGAGGTTAGGCGATTGATCAACTCCGGACGCAGATGGGTTTTGACGGCGGCTTGGATGCGTTCGGCCATTCTTGCCTGAATCTCGGAGGCGTCCTCGGGCATTGCGCCGAAACCCATTTCCTTCTTTGCCGGGAGTTGCCCGGAGCCGAGGTTGCTGGTCAGGATAATGACAGCATTTCGGAAGCTGCATTTGCGCCCGTTCGCGGCGGTGAGGGTGCCTTCGTCAAAGATTTGCAAAAAGATGTCGAGCACGCGGGGATGAGCTTTTTCGATTTCGTCGAACAGGATCACACTGTAAGGCCGGGACCGAACTTTGCCGGTGAGTTGGCCCTCCTCGTCGCAGCCCTTGTATCCGGGAGGGGCTCCGATGAGTTTGCTGACGCTGTGCTCTTCCATGAACTCCGACATGTCGAATCGGATGAGGTTTGATTCATCATGGAAGAGAAATTCCGCGAGGGCCTTGGCGAGTTCGGTCTTCCCCGCGCCCGAGGGGCCGACAAAGAGAAAGGATCCTACCGGGCGGTGCGGGTTGCCCAGTCCGGTCCTCGCCAAGCGCACAGCTTCGGAGACTGTCTTGATGGCGGCATCCTGCCCTTTGACCCGCTTGCCAAGCGCTTCCTCCATCGAGCGGAGCCGCTGCCCTTCGTCCTCGGTCAATGTCCCAACGGGGATCTTGCACCGACCGGCAACGGCCTCTGCGATTTGTTCACGGCCAACGACACCAGCAGGCATCGGAGTCCCGCCGGGGACCGACCGCTTTGGCGCGCCGACACCCCCGGAAAACGTGAGAAACCTTGCTTGGGCGCAGGCGGTATCCAAGAGGTCAATCGCTTTGTCGGGAAGGCGGAAGTCGGGAAGATACCGGATCGACCACTCGACGGCGGCGGATATCGCCTCGTCGGTGATGGTGATCCCATGGTGTTCCTCCATCCGGACGCGGAGGCCCCGCAGGATTTCCACCGACTCCTCCGGGGTCGGTTCCTCGACGTCCACCTTCTGAAAGCGGCGTTCGAGAGCGGCGTCCTTTTCAATATGAAGCCGGTATTCCGCAATCGTCGTCGCCCCGATAACGCGAATCTCCCCACGGGCCAGCGCGGGTTTGAGAATGTTTGCTGCATCCATAGACCCCCCGGCCTTCCCGGCACCCATCAGCGTGTGGATCTCATCGAGAAAGAGAATGACGTTGGAATCCGCGGAAGCTTCCTTGATGACCGCCTGCATGCGTTCCTCAAACTCCCCGCGATACTTTGTCCCGGCGACCAGCAGGGCCATCGAGAGTTCGATAATCCGGGCGGCCTTGAGTTCCTCCGGCACTTTGCCTTCAGCGATCCGCTGGGCGAGACCTTCGACAATGCCGGTCTTGCCGACCCCGGGTTCGCCAACAAGGATAACATTGCTCTTCCGGCTTTGAAGAAGGGTCTGGGCAATTTTGAGCATCTCCGCCTTGCGCCCAATCAACGGAGCCAGCTTCCCAGCCTTGGCCAGCCGGCTCAGGTCCCGGCCAAAATATTCGAGGGCGGAGGGCCTTTTCTTCTCCGGTTCCTGCTTGGCGGCCGGTTTCTTCGCCGGGTGAAGCTCCCTGCCATTGTGGCCCTCCACAGGAGAACCATCCGCCAAAACGCAAATTTCAAGTGCCTCCATCAGCGCCTTCCTCTTTCCTCCGACGGACGCCAGACACTCGTCAAAAATCGGATCAGGCGTCCTCAACAGACTGAACAACACATGGGTCGGCTTGAGATAGCCGCCAGAGATTTCTGCCAGGTGCTGCCCGGCAACAAATGCCGCGCGCAAATCCTCATGCCTGTGCAGTGGGCGGGCTGTGGGCTCCCCTTTCTTCCCAAGCCCGGCCCGCACCCCCCGCCGGAGAGAGGACGGTTTCAGCTTTGCAGAAGAAAGCACCTCCCGAAGGGACTGGAAATCCCGAGCGATGTCCGCCTCCATTCCCCGAACCTCCGGCGTCGCATCTTGCAGGAACTTCGCAAAATCCAAATCACACCCCTTGCAACACCCAATCCAGAAATGGGCCGGGCGGATGGACTCAAACCCGGCCGAAGCCGCCTCGATTTCCGCGATGGACCAGGCTATGTTGAGGGAGGCGTTGATCATGTGGCTCTCATTTTCCTTTTAATACCGGGTCGTGAGCGGGGTGATATTCATACTCCCAATCAAGCTCCCAGAGACGAATTGTATGGTCGCGACTCCCTGAGAGAATAAAGCGACCGTCTGGAGAGAATTGAACTGAAGTTACAAAATCTGTATGCCCTTCAAATGTCTGAAGTAATTCGCCACTGACACTCCATAGTTTAAGGATATTGAATCCACCAGAAACTATATACTGTCCATCTGGAGAGATCGCGATTGTATCTACATATTTATGGCCATCAAGTTCCTGAATACATGTGCCATCTGATATTAGCCAGATCTTGATGTTCTCAGAGCATGCCGTAATTACATGCAAACTATCAGGAAAAAATGCAGCCGCACGAATTCCGCTGGAATCACAGAACTTGTAAACACATGTTCCAGCCCTCAGATCCCAATACTTTAGCTCCTTATCACCTGATCCAGCTGAAATTGCGAATAATCCATCCGGGGAAAATAAAGCAGTCACAGTTTCACGAGTTTGCCCATCGAATGAGCGTAGTCGTTCGCCGGTTAAGGATTTCCAGAGCTGGAGTTCTCCGCCGCGGCCGGGGCCAGCAGATAGAGCCAGCTTCCCATCTGGCGAAAATGCGACAGAGTTAACCCTATTGTAATGTCCAACGTCAGTTCGCAACAACTGTCCTTCTTCAATATCCCAAAGTTGAATAGTTTTCACGACATCCTCAGATAAATTGCCGTCGTCATTAATGCCAGATAGAGCTAACCTGCTATCAGGTGAAATAGCTAAACATACAATCGCCTTTGTTTTTCCATCAAGAACACGTTCGCACTCTAAAGTTGACATATTCCAGACTCGTATCGTTTTGTCGTCACTGCCGGATAGAGCGAATTTTCCATTAGGAGAAAACACGACGGCGTTTACGTCAGAATTATGTCCCGTTAGAATCGCCTTCAGCCAGGCACCGCAGATAAACTTGATTTTTGAACGAGCACCAGCATATCTTTGATACACGAGGGCTTGTGGACTCTTGCTAAAACCGGAAACAGATCTTGCCCGTGCGATTATTAAGAGTGCTTCTGCGATATCTCCGGTAACAAGAGCATTATAGGATTTAACGAGAAGGGAATGGTGCTCTGCCTGGCGAGCGACGGCTGCATCTGCAGAAATAGGAGTTGAGTATTCCCAAGGCGAAATATGGACGTTCTCCACAACTGATGAAATGTCGCGAAGATAAATATTGTTACCCCCAGCCGAAAGAACTAGTCGACCGTCAGCCGAAATACAATTAGCCCCACCAAGGTCTGGATAGGTCCGAAAGCAACGTCCAGTTCGCAAATCCCAGAGTTGATTTCCACAAATCGCAATATTACCAAGCGGTGAGATAACCGTTGAGCTTCCTCTTCCTGTAGCGTGCATCGTCCGTATAAATGCACTAGTCGAAATATCCCAAAGACGAATCGTACGGTCTCTGCTTGATGATAGAGCCATGCAACCACAAGGCGAAAATGCGACGGATGTAACACGTTCGGTGTGGCCGCTAAAAATCCGCAAGCAACTGCCGCTCTTTATGTCCCAGAGTCTCACAGTACAATCACTGCTTGCTGTAAGAGCTAGATCTCCGTTTGGAGAGAAAGTCATTGAGTTGATATAATCGTCATGCCCCTCAAAAACGTTAATACATGTTCCTTGCTCAATGTCCCATAATTGAAAGCTCCAAGGTGCACCGCAACAAAGCCCGAAGCGTGCATCTTGTGAAAATGCTCTAAACTCAAGGCCTTCTTGAATGTCGGGGTGTGAAACATTCTGAATTTTAAGGTCTCCAGTTTCAAAGTTCCACCTGCCAAGTGAATTTACAAATGCACACAATATGACATTTCCATTTGGCGAAAAGGCAACAGTATGATATATGCCGCCTTCTTCCTTTTTAAGAATTCGTAAACTATCACCAGTTTTCACTTCCCATAATCGAATGGTATGATCGCGACTCCCTGAGACAGCGTATTTACCATCTGGTGAAAAAGCAACGGATGCCACCGAGTGAGTATGCCCGGAAAATGTTTGCTCATTCTGACCTTGCGCGGCATGTGTAAGGGCGATGACTTTATCCAAATCGCAATGGATTCTGTCTAGGTCGACAGCTTTCTCAAAATGGCTGCGTGCCTGTTTAAAGTTTGCGATCTCCATGCAAGCCCAACCCAACATGCTCTCCATTTTTGAATCAACAGGCAACTCTCGATGAAGTTCCTCCAAGCTCAATAGGAGTTCAGCATCAGTTATTTTGCCTTCTCGCCAATGCAACAATCCCCGATTAAATGTTGCTGCTACGTGGTGCTTATCTAGTTCCAAGGCTTTGTTCAGATGAATCTCTGCACTTTCCGCCTTACCAAGATCAATTAGTGACAAGGCTCGATTATTAAGAAAATCAGATGTGTCTTTGATAAGAGGCGGCTCTACTCTTTTGTAGATATCTCCTAATTCATTATTAAATGTGTCACAAAGAATGACTGCGCATTCGTGCAGTGTGCTCGGGCGATTTAAGGGATCGTGTTGAAAACATACCTTCAACAATTTCATCACTGCGTGGGGCATTGCTGGGATATGTTCTGCACTCGCTCCATTCTCTAGATAATACTCAAGTGCGTGCGCTGCAGCGCTCCCTGACTGCCAAATTACCTCACCTTGAAACATTTGCAGCAAACTTACAGCCCATGACCAAATGTCAGTGCTACGATCGAGCTTTAACCCGGCAGCCTGTTCTGGTGAGCAATAGGATGGGGTCATAGAACCCGACGAGACAAGAATGGATCTCATTGGATTCGCTGTGGTTGCGATGCCAGACTTTTCTCGCCCGCCAGCTAAACCAAAATCGCTTACTTTGAGAGTATCATCATCCCATATTAAAGCATTCAACGGTTTGACATCCTGGTGAATAAGACCGCGCTCGTGAGAGTAATGTAGTCCCCATGCGAACTGGATTGAAAAATCAAGAATCCTCGCGAGCGCCGTCCCTTTGTCGTCCGCATACAGTTTTTTCGATCTAATCCACTCCTCTAGCGTGCCTCGAGGAGCATATTCAGAGAAGATGCGCGGTATGCCTCCAAGTTCTCTCACATAGTGACATGCCGCGATGTGGTGGTGAAGCCCAAGATTCACCCACGTCTCGCATTCACGGGTAAATGCGTCTTTTTGATTTTGATTTATAAATGCGTCTGCACGTGGAACCTTAACCGCTACTTCACGTTGCCAACCACGATGCCAGACTTTATAGACTCGGCCAAATCCGCCTTCGTGATATTGCCGTTGAGTGGCCTTATCGCCGAAACCTTCTGTCACTGGCCTTACCTCATAAAGATCTAGGATTAAATCACCAATCTCCCAGAGGTGTGGCACCGTTTCTTGCTGGGGGTATTTCATTTTGAATTATTACAAAATAGACTATTTGTTATTATCTATGCTTTTGATAGTGCGTATTAAAATGTCAACACCTATAAATCGCAAAAACTGAGCGTTTTTACCCCCTTGCACAACCATTCCAAGCAGTGTTGATTCGCATTCTCGATTGGGACGATAGTCGATTTTAAACACTGGTGACCCGCTTAGTCCATTTGGATCCCCAATTGGCGGCAAGATGTTATCAAAAATATGGCAATGGCGTTCGTTTGTTTGGCCTCCATAGAACCCAACGTGCATGGCTGCTCTACGGACTATTTTTGGTTTTCCTATTTCGCTGAGAGAATCTGGGAAGCCTTTAATAGCAATAAATGTGGAAGATTCTGCCTCAATCCTGACAGATTCTAAATAATCAAAATCTATATAGTTGTCACTGCGGATGTTTTGCCAAAAGCGTGACTCGTAAGTTGAAAAACAACAAACATCAGTCCATGTGCCATCTGCTGCTGTTCGTTGTATGCTAAAATCCTGCATTATTGGGATAAACTCGTTTTGTGGGCCTAAAATAGCTGCCTTGCCAAGCTGGTTTTCAAGGCAGTGCCTTGCTGTTAAAACGTAAAATCGTTTATGATACTTAGCTGCAAAGCAAGTGCCCCCGCAGTAGTAGGGATAGCACGTATCTTCTGACCTGAAAAATAGCGGAAAAACAAAGTTTATTGATTTAATATACTCTTGTGCATAAGAAAATGTCGCCACCGCACAATCGGACAAGTCGGGAGGAGCGGACAACGAGGGCGTGTCGGCATCGAGTTTGATGGGTTTCACGGTTCTTTTTTTCGGAATTATCGGTTTTGAGGCAGAGCCGCAGGATTCAATTTCATGACGGTGCACATCCGCACGTATTGACGAATTTTCGGTCGGCGAATAGATGTAGTAAGGGGAGATGGGCATTGGGGAGAGGGCCTTTGATTCATCTTCATATCATCCTCTATGGTTCGCGTCCAAAATCGTCAACCAACCCCGTGCTGGCACGATATGGCCTGCGATATTTTCCCTGTGCTGCATTTTCTCATTTGCTGGCGTTGTCGCTGAAGTTTCGGAAGAACCAATCCATTTGGCGGAACCGTTCCCCCGGGTCGGGGATTTGGCGGAGTGCCCAGGCGAGCATCGGGCGGAAGGGGATGTCGGCATGGGTCCAGGGTTGAGCGGTTTCGATTTCCTGCAAGCGTTCGCGGCGAAGACGGTCGAATGTGGGTTCGCTCAGCGACATCCAGTCTTCAAACGATTCCTCCGCGCGGTATTCCGGTTCGAGATCCTCCCAGAGCGCGAGCATGTATGCCCGGTGGGATGCGTAGGTTTCGCCGGAGTCGAACTCCGCGTTCAAGCTCTCGAGGCCATCAATCGCGTAGCCGAAGGCATCGGAGCATTCGAAGACAACGGAATCCGGGCTGCGTCCCTGCACCCATGCCGATTGGTCGGCGGTGAGTGGGATTTCCGCCGTGTGCAGGTAATCGCTCAGCCAGCGGACATAGAGTTCGAAATCGCAGGGTCCTTGGCATGAGGATAAAGCGCTCCCATCCTCACGTCGCGGGAGCGTGAAATCGCAGAACGAGCGCGGAGGGAGTTGGTCGAGCATATCATCTTCTACGGTTCACGTCAAAAACCGTCAACCATCGCCCAAATCCTTGATCCCGAGGTCCTCCCATGACACCGGGAACCGCTGGACCATGACGCGCGAATGATCCTCGATGTTTTCCGGCTTGAGGAGAGAACGGAGGATCAGGTCTTTTTTGTGAAGCGAGCGGTCTGTCGGGAAGAAAAGTCGTTCGCGGCTTCCCTGGCCGACCACGTAGAGGGCGACGGCATCGAGAACTTCGCCGGCCGGCGATTGATCCAAAAAATCTCGGACCAACTGATTCTCTTCTGACTCTGATATGGCTCCAGCCTGGTAACCGGTAATTGCAAGGACATTGATCTCGTCGTCCGTGCTCG
>JBGSPC010000189.1:0-3619 GCA_041738805.1 Terrimicrobiaceae bacterium
GGGCGCGGGAATTTTTTTGAAGCGAGCAGTGGTGGGGCCTGACGGAGGCCAAAGAATTTCCACTTGGGAGTACTGCAAGGATCCGGTCGGTCCGCCAATCCTTGTGTGGTAGACGACTCTGATCCCATCGTCGGTGCGCTCGATCTTTCCGGTGTGGTGGGGCATTTCGACAGGTTCCCCTGCACCACGATAAACCCAGGCGAGACGTTTTATGATGTCCTCCAACGGGAGGGATTTTTTGGGGTCAGAGATGTTGCAGGCTTGCAGCAGAACCCGGACGCCGTCTGGACAGCGGGCAAAGGCGACCCGTCCGTCTGCGGCAGCAAATCCCGCAGGCCCGGGGTTGTGGCCGCTCCAGTCCGCCCGGAGTGCGAAGAGGGTGCCTGTTTTCAGCGGGTCATAAGGATTATCCGGCAACCCGCCGTGGACCGGTTGAACCGTGATGGTTTCAAGGGGCACGCCGTATGCCTCCGCCACGGAAACGGCAAAAACCTTCCGGGCTAATTCATGTTCGGTGTCGGCAGCAGCCAGTGATGGGGAGAAAAATACCACAAGAATTGGGAGCGTCCTTTTCATGGGATTCCCTCTGTGGGTGCGAACCAGTGCACTTGCTCGCTGGTCTCGACCGATCGACTTGGGAATTGTTCCGTGCTTTCGCGGGCCAGCCAGCCCAGGAGCCGCTGATTTTTGATCGCAAAGATCCCTTCGGAATGCGTGGCAGTGATGGTCCCTCCCAAACAAAGAAACGTGACACCCTCCGCGTTCGTCCAGGCGGTGAGTTCGGGATCCTCGGATGTGGCCCGGCAGGCAAGGGTGACCGCCTCAACTGGCAAGGACAGCCGGGCCCCATCGGGAAAAGTGACTGCGGCTTCGTAACGATCTCCTTCTGTCGTTCCGGCATATTTGCCCTTTACCTTCCAGGAACCCTGCGGGGTGGGAAGTATCCACTCCCAAGGCGAATGAATGTTCCCGTCAGGGATCAATCTCCCGGAGTTTTGCCCCGATGCGGGTTTTGCAAAACGTACGGCCTCCGGATCGGATTTTTGTTGGGGGCTTGCGCAAGAGGTCAGCAGACAGACCGCCGCAAGGAGTGGAATGACAGATGGCCGTTTCACAGCGATAGGGCCCCCCGCGCCGCAAGCGCCATGGTGATAAATGCCTCGATGTCCGCGGCTTTTGAAAAATTTCCACGCACGCGAACTCGGAATTTTCCGTTCCCCAAAAGCAAAATGGGATGCAGTTTCTCGCCCCTGAAGCGCTCGCTCCAGGGCTTCACGACTCCGGCAATGGCTTGGACATTCACCCATCCGGCCGCTCCCGGTGTGGCCAGGGCTGTGACAGGTGCATCGGTTTTTTGAACCTCCAGGCGGGCCATGTCTTCTGCAGGAAGGCAGGAGGCGTTGGCCACCATTTGCACGAGGAGGCCGCCCATCATTGAGCCAAAAAGCGCCATTTCTTTGGCGGGAATTGACGGACCGATGACAAACAGTCCCGAGTCGACATTTTTCCATGGCTGCGAAAATTCCACAACCGTTCCGGTGGTGTCTTTGGTGTCGGCACTGCGCGTGACCACGCTGAGGACCTCCCAGTGGTCCTCCTTCGAACGAACGCGATATTTGATCGTTCCGGACCCCAAAGCGGGCAGACCTTTTTCGTCGATGATCCAATTTTGACGTGCCTGCAATTCTTCCATCTCCTCGCGGCGACGTTTGTTGTTTTTTTGAATAACCCATGGAAGCCAGATGCTGAAAGCAAAGGCGGCCAGAATGATAATTATTGAATAGGTGGGCATGGTTCAGTGGATGGGAAAAGTGGTTCTTCTGGAAGGAACCGGTCTGACAATAGGAATTCGCGGGTTTTCATGGCCGACCAGTTTAAAATCGCTGCGGGTCGTGATTTCATTTGATCGTGATTTTCCAGTTTTCAGGCATCGCTTCATCGGAACCATGCTCCGTCAGCCACCGCCAATGCCGGTATCCCCACCACAGCGGCAGCAAGGGAAGAAACAAGCATCCGAAACCGAACCACCCGATCACTCGCGCCGTCCGCACCGCTCCGGCCAGGTAGCCGTCCCGAAAGTTCTCCCATGTCCCGTACGCAATCACACGGGGCCAGATCTGCGAATAGCTTTCTGCTCCGGAAGCAAGCACCTTGCCTTTGACGGGCTCGGCCCAAACGACCACCGGGTCACCATCGCGCAGCGCATGCATCCAGAGTCGCGGGCCTCCCTCCGGCCAGTTAAAGGCCTGCCGGACACTGCGGATGCCTTGGATGCTCGATTTGGCTCCGTCCTCCAGTTCAAACGCAAAGAAATTGGGAAACCACGACCACTCCTTTGCCCCCGAAATTCCACCCAAAGGCCGCGATTCATAGTAGGCCAGCCACGACGTGGTGGACGTCACCTTCCCGTCGCGCTTGGCGGGATCGCCGATGCGCCCCACCACAAAGATGCCCCGTTGCCGCGCTCCCCAGGGGCGTTCGTATTCGGCGATCATCTCCGCTTCCGTACGCACCACAGGGTTTGTTTTCAAGGCGTTGATTTCGACAGCCTTCAGCCAGACGGCCATGGCAGGTCCGAAGATAAATAACGCGGAGAGTCCCGCCGCCATCCCAACCCGAGGACTTTTGTATTTCTGGGTCATCGTCGGCAGCAACTTGATCTTGAAAATCCAGGCCAACCAGAGAGCCACCAATAGAACCCCGACTTTGAAAAAAAACGCCTCCACCGTAAGCGCATTGGTTTTCGGGGACGAGACCAGAAGGAGAAACAGAACCAGTCCAAACCCGAGTGTCAGAAGCAGCGTCCTGATCGCGCTGCCGCGAAAGCGCCAGAACTGCCAGCCAAAGAATCCTGCCGCCACTCCGCCGGTGAGCCAACGAACATCCTCCGTTGCAAGAGGCGAAATGAGGAACGCCACTGTCAGGACCACCGCCGAGAAGATGAGGGATTTTTTTAACTCCCCCTTCCGCCAGCCGGAATAAACAACCAGCAGACAAACCGCCAGAATTCCACCCAGAAAGCCCATCGCAAGTTCGTCGGAGGAAAACGGACGGCCGAAGAGCGTGAGCGCAAGCGGCATCATAGCAGCGTATCCTGCCTCTCGATGGCGGCCTTGTAATCGGGCGCGACCGTCACAAGCACTTTTCCAATATCGAAAGTCCCGGTGAATCCCTGCTTCATCGTAAAAAAAACAATCTCAGCCCCGCCGTTTTTTAAGGTTATCTTTGGTCGGCGATCCTCCTTGCGCGGTATCCACCCCGCGCGTTTCAGCAGATCTGCGTCATAGAGCATCTCCCCCTCCGCCGGAGGGATCAGACACCATGCAATGCGCGTTATGATTGCATCCGTCGTCCAAGGCCGTTTTCTGTCCAGTACCCGGCATGCCTGCAACAACGTGGAGATGCCTCCTGGCTGACCTGTCCCACCCTGATATTTTTCAAAGGCAACCGCACCTTCCGCAGAGGCAAATCCTCTCACCCCCTCGCGGGTTTTAGAGCATCTCTCATAATAAATTTCCGAAAATAAGACTTGTACTTTTTGAGAATGTGTCCCAATAAGATGAGGATTGAGACACTTGGAGATCAAACCCAATGCCGAGAACGCGACTTTGGAGGAGTT
>JBGSPC010000190.1:0-71013 GCA_041738805.1 Terrimicrobiaceae bacterium
CAGCTCAGTGTCATCATCGAACCTTTGGACCTTCGGCCACCTGTGCGTGTTGCAAGCACTCACGGGTTCCACCAAGGACATTGGACCAATCATTTCAGCTTGCCCAGCGCTGGTTGCTGCATGACTTCATGCCATCACGGAGAACACGGATGGCAATTTGAACCACTTATGGACTGATAAACGCTAATAAGCAGAAATTTGCTGATCCTGGGTTACTTCGCGTCACACACAGGGGCATGGTTAGTCCATGTTCTCCGTGTCATCTGTGGTCCTTCTACCTGGATTTTTTGTTGGAGAGTGACGGCAGATTCGGCTCCCGCACGGTAAGTTCTGCAAAATAATCGCGATAATAACCACGATCCCGTGCAAGCAGCCTGCCTGTGTGATTCAGCGCATGGGCTCCAATTAAAAAATCCGGCAACACCCGTTTGGCTTTTCCGCCCCTCTCCAAATACTTGCGAAACATCTCCCCGGCGAGTTTTGCTGACCCCAGCGTGGATGGCAGAAAAACAATCTGCCACTCTCTAAGAAAATCATCCAACTTCTGACCGGAGAACGCAGGCGCAATCTCTGCCAGGACACATTCTCCAACCACCAAGGGCCCCAGCGCCTGCGCTTCTTTGAGAATCAACCCGGACGCATCCGCCCAAACCTCATCTCCTGTTAACACATCCAAAATGACGCTTGAATCCAACGCGGTCTTCATTCGCCGTCTCTGACAGATTTGAGGTAGGAATCAACAGACTGGCCCCCCGGTAGACGACATCGTCCTCGCCAAGCCGAAATGGGATTCTCCAAAATCACCTTCCTCGCCACGATCCGCCCCTCCTCTTCCGTGAAATCCAACACGGTCCCCATAACGAGCCCCAGGCTTTCCCGCAAACGCTTGGGAATCGTCACTTGGCCTTTTTCGGAAATGACAGCATTCATACAATACATGTAGGAATTCCTACTTTAAATGTCAATCTATGTTTATGAGTTCCTATATCTGTGATTTCCTTGTCATCCGTGGTTCTCCTTCTTGGCTTTGGGCCTCCGCGTGAGTTCCCGCTTTTCCGACGCGGATGCATCGAAAGTGTGACAAAATTGTAACAATCTCCAGGTTGTGAGAATCGCCCGCGAAGATCAATCTACGTAGACATCAATCGATCACCTCTGGTGTTTTTGAGGGATCGGCCGCGGGAATCATTGCGGTACAACGTCGTTCACAGGACCGGAACTGTGAAAAATCTGCCCAAATGGGACAACAGGTTTTTGATAAAAGTTGGCAGGATACCTGCTACGTAGCCACCACGTAAGCGAAAAACCACAAAAACAAAACCCGTTTGCAGCCTACCCGATTTCCCCAATCGGTAAGCCCGCAGACATAAAACAAAAAAACAAAACAATGAAAAAGCTACTCACAATCATCGGCCTCGCGGCGATCACGCTCTCGGGGGTAAATGCACAGGTAACAGTTGCGACATGGACGTTTGAGACATCACTTCCAACCACAGCTGGACCATTCAATCCAGAGGTTGGCGCTGGCTCTGCAACAGGATTTCATGCCTCAGCCTCAGCGGTGTATTCAAATCCTGTAGGAAATGGAAGCGCTGAATCATATAGTTCTAACTTTTGGGCCATTGGTGATTATTACCAATTCCAAGTGGACCTTTCTACATACACGACACTTGATTACAATGCCGTAAGCTTCAGCTTTGATCAAACAAGGAGCACCACAGGGCCTGCAACCTTTGGATTGTATTACAGCTTGGACGGATCTTCATTCTCTCAAGTTGGTTCCAGTTATACTCTGACTGCCATCAACTGGAGTAGCGGGACCAACAACCCGGCGTCTACTTACTCCTTTTTGTTACCCGAAACCACATTCCCTGGTCTATTGGCGGACTCGTCTGTTTTCTTTCGTATCACCGCGGAGTCAGCGCCGGGTGCAACGACTGGGACAAACCGAGTTGACAACGTCACAGTTGGTGTCATCCCCGAGCCCACCACAGTGGCCCTCATTGGTCTCGGCACTGCCTTTGCTTTGATGAGAATCCGCCGCCGCTCACGGGCATAATCTGGCGAACGTCTAACAATCAAAACCCAAAAGGCCGGGCCTCGTGAGAGTGCCCGGCCTTTTGTTTTGCACGGGGATCCTTCGTGCGACGGACGCCTCGGCGAGGCTTCCCTACCACCATTTTCGAAACGCTTTGCGCGTGGCGACAGCCTGACATAATCCCAATCCGCAACCCAGCGGTGCGGCCAATCTTCCGGCTTATCACAGAGTCCGGCCCGCACAGGATTATTGAGAATATAATCCGCCTTCTCCCGCGAACTCTCGTCCGAACGAAGACGATGATCAAAAAAATCTCTTTGCCACACAAACCCGCCCTGCCGCGCCGTCCAACGTTTCCACTGTGTGATCGAATGACAAAGCACGGCCGTGTCCGACATCCTGATCAACAAATGAACATGATCAGGCATGACTATAAACACGCGTGCAAACCATAATCCTTCGTTATGACGGTGCCGCACCGATTCCATCAGAATCTCTGGAGTTCCGGCCTGAATCAGCGGTTGAGAATCTCGCTCGGCAGCACACACTGTGATAAAAAATACCTGACCGTCAGAACCAACGCCCAACGGCACATCATGCGGTAAGTGCTTACGGCCCGTCACACCCATCAGATCATTTTTCATGGTTATCTGAACGACGAATTTGAGGTTTCGTTCTTGGATTTGTCAACCTGGATGCGACGGACGCCTCAGCGAGGCATCCATCTTTTTTCGAAACGCTCCGCCCCTGGCGCAAGCCTCCTCCAACCGGTAGGGCGCGGTTCGCCGAACCCGCCGACTTTTCCTCTTCCCGCGACGGACGCCTCGGCGAGGCTTCCCTACCATCTTTTTTCGAAACGCTTCGCGCAAATACCTCCCATCTCCCAATTCCAGCTTTTCGCCTTTCGCCACCTACTAAAACCTGCTAAAGAAAAAAGTCATGGCCTACATCAAGCAATTCTTTGACGTGTTGATTGAATCCGGAGGATCGGATCTGCATCTTGGAGAAGGACAACCCCCCAAGATCCGCCGTCATGGTGAGATCATTCCCATTCGTGAAACCGATCTGACGCATGAAGAGATATCTTTTATGCTCAGCGAGATTTGTTCTCCGGCCCGCTGGCAGAGGTTTGAGGAGACAGGGGATTTGGATTTTGCGTATGAGATGGATGCCGAAAACCGTTTCCGCTGCAACTACCTGAAGCAGACGAATGGTTATGGGGCGGTGTTTCGTATCATTCCCACAAAGATCAAGACCCTCGAGCAGTTGGGCGTTCCGACCGTCATCAAGACGTTTGGCGAGATGCGCGGCGGAATTGTGCTTGTGACCGGACCGACCGGCTCCGGCAAGAGCACAACCCTGGCGGCGCTCATTGATCACATCAACGTGAATTATTCCCGTCATATCGTCACCATCGAAGAGCCGATCGAGTTTGTTCATCAGAACAAAAAAAGCATTATCACCCAGCGCGAGGTGCCGGAGCATGCGTCCACCTTCCCGGTGGGTCTGAAAGCCGCGTTGCGTGAGGATGCGGACATTGTGCTGGTGGGTGAGATGCGTGATTTGGAAACGATTTCTCTGGCTCTCACGGCTGCTGAGACCGGTCTCCTCGTCTTTGGAACCCTGCACACCAACAACTCACGCAAAACGGTTGATCGTATGATCGATGTGTTCCCTTCCGACCAGCAGGCCCAGGTGCGCACGATGCTTTCCGCCTCCCTGCGCGGGGTGGTTGCCCAGTTATTGCTCAAAACCGCTGATGGGGGCGGGCGTGTGGCGGTTAACGAAATCCTTGTGTGTAACAATGCGGTTGCGGCCATTATTCGTGAAGGAGCGACCCAGAAATTGCAGGACGTCATTGTGGCCGGCAAGGGCGAGGGCATGCAATTTATGGACGATGCGATCTGGGAACAACTTGTGAGCGGCAAGGTCAGCCCGCATGAAGCCTACATGAAAGCCATCGACAAACACCGCTTCAAACCGTTTCTCCCCGCCGAGGAAGTCGACCTGGCCAACTCGGCCGGGCCATATGAAGATCCCGCCACTCAACCCAAAAAGGTTGGTCACGGTCACAAGCACAAAGGTTAAGCGCGCCCGGCTTGCCGCCTCGCGCCAGCCCATCGTTCCCAAAGGTAGGGCGCGTCAGTCCCTTGACCGCCCACTTCTTATGCCTCTTGCAAGGGTTGAAAAAAATCATAAATGCCTAATAATAAGCAATATAGATTCGTTCTATCTAAAAGGTTATGAACCCAGGGCTGATCCTTCGGGCTCAGGATTTGCCGCTCTTCCGGCATAAACTATCACTTCGCCAATAGAATTTTTAGCAATTCAGGCTCGGCAATTTCCAGCTGCTGGTCTGGCTGATGGGGGTCCACCATGTCATGGGGCACCTTCCATTCTGCTGGGAAAATCATTTCCTGAACATCGCGATCCGGCCACTTTTTCCATCGCGCTGTGATGTTTTTTGCCAAAGGCAGGTCGATCCCGAGATCAGCCGCGGTCAGGACCACACGAATTTCGCGGCAGGCTGGAGCGGATTGTCCTGACGCCTTTTTGATAAAGTTGCCAAGCACCATAAACTCACCGATCACCCGTGTGGGGAAGCGCGGTGCGGCATACGTGGGGCCAGGCAGCTCCTGCTTGAGTCCCGGGTCCCACCACAGGAAAAGATTCGGCAGGCGGATAAGCAGCCGCCCCAACGCCCCCTGAAGAAAGGAAGGGACACCCGGAGGAGCAAAAAACGGTGAGATCGAAACCACGCGCTTCACATCGGGACGTGTCTGGGCAATCCACGAGGCCGTTGTGCCATTCACCGAGAGTCCGGCCACAATCACTTCCTCCCCCACCCCATGCGCAATCTCAAGGGCCTCAGCGGCCCATTCTGCGACTTCCCGTAACTTTAAGTTTCCGGGTTCATCGGAAAGCCGGTTCACCAGACCATGATAAGGCATCCGGGGCAGCATGACATTGTGGCCTTCCGCATACAGCGCCTTGGCGATCCTCTCAAACTGGGCCGGGCAATTGGTCAACCCGTGCATGAGCACATAAACCCGCTTGGTTTTTCTGTCGTGATGCATCAACGTGGCCACACACACATCACTCACAAAAAACCGATCCCGCTCGGACACGCTGCGAAAAGCTGTCAGCGCCGCATCAAAGCTGATTTGCTGTTCCCGCGGAGCGGGAAACGTTGGCACTCCCATGGGTATGATCATCAACAGGACTAGAATAATCACAACCGGCCCCGTAATCCATCCCGCGATCTTCAGGACATCTTTTATTTTTTCACCCGTCGTTTTTCTCAAAGCATGCCGACCATAAAAAATGACGATCCACATGGAAAGTCGTTTTCTCGAATGAAATTTCTGATTGAAACGTTTGCTGTTTATTTGGCCAGGGCGTTGTTCGCCAATTCCGTGGGCTTCTCCTTCAAGGGACGCCTCACAAAGGCATCCCCTCATCATTTAACGTTCCACGTGGAACAGGCCGCTTTGGCCACTTGTTCCCATTCTTATGAAGAGAGAAATAAATTCAGGTCACTCTTCTTCTTCTTATACTATGGGAATAACTGGAGCAACCCCCTGCACAGCCAGGAAACATCAGTGTTCCACACCGATTCCAGCAAGGCAATAACTTGGGCACAGATTGTGAGTTGGAAGAAGAACCCCCGCCTTTTTAAGGCTTCTTCGTCTTATTGGATGGGTTAATCCCAGAAACTCCCCGAGTTATTGACAATCCCGGGTGGCAGGGTTTGTGCGTCATGGCTGTTCATTCCAGGCAACGGCCGGTAAGAGACCACCACCGTTCCGACGTGAAAGAATCGCCAAGGGCACAAACTGTTCCACGTGGAACATAAGCATGACAAGTTTCGGGTGGTCAGTTTCCTAGGGAGTGGGAAAAACCTTTTACCCTTCAAAGAAGACCCGGAACTCCAGGCTGGAAAGTGATATCAGCCTGCTTATAGTGAGGCCGATGAAACTCGGAATGTGCGGGATGGGACTGATGTTTGTTTTAGGAGTGATGGGCTGCGGAGGGCCGGCGGGACCCAAACCGTTGGTGGTGGGCATGGACCTTTCCTATCCTCCGTTTGAAACGATCAATGATCAGGGGCAGCCGGTCGGGGTGAGTGTGGAGCTTGCGCAAGGATTGGCGGATGCGCTGGGTCGGCCCCTCAAAATTGAAAATACCCCGTTTGTGGGGCTGATCCCAGCGCTTCAAGGGGGACGGCTGGATTGCGTGATCAGTTCGATGACAGTGACCGAGGAGCGTAAACAATCCATTGGCTTTTCCGATCCCTACCTAAAAACCGGTTTAGGAGTATTGGCCGGAGCTCAGAGCGATATTGAAGGGGTTGTGGATGAACCCGGGCGGACTTATGTGGTCCGTCAGGGCACGACCGGCGAAGTCTGGGCCCGAAAGACCTTGAAGCAGGCCACCATTTTGCCTGTGGAGAAAGAAAGCGCTGCTGTTTTGGAGGTTATCCAAGGGAAGGTGGATGGATTTATTTATGACCAAATGAGCGTCTGGAGCAATTGGCAGCAGCACCCTGAAAAAACAAGAGCTCTGCTTAAGCCGCTGCAAATTGAGGAGTGGGCGGTGGCGGTTCGCAAGGAGGATCAGGAAATGACGCAGTCCGTGAACGCATTTCTCAAAGCCTTTCGTGCAACAGGTGGCTTTGACCGGCTGTCAGAAACTTATCTCTCGAAACAGAAGCAAGCCTTTGATAATCAGGGAATTCCATTTATTTTCTGATATGAGACATTGACTTCCCCGGTTTCGGGCTGATAGTGAAATGGATTCGTGCGGGGTTCTCCTACCTGTTGGGGAGGAAGGGTCGCTGCCTGCTTGTGGTGCGCGATGTTCTCAACGCCCGCTTATGGAAAAACCGCCGACCACCACCCACCTCGCTTTTTTGGGGGATTATATTCCACGCCGCTGTGGCATTGCCACGTTCACAGCGAGCATCTGCGAGGCGATTGCGGCCGAGTTTCCCAAGATCAAGTGTATTGTCGGCTCGGTCAACGACAAGGAGGAGGGTTACGACTACCCCAGCCGGGTGAGGTTTGAGCTTCAGGAGAAGGAACTCGATTCTTATCGGAGAGCGGCCGAGTTTTTGAACATCAACAACGTCGAGGTGCTCTCGGTGCAGCACGAATTCGGAATCTACGGCGGAAAGGCCGGCAGTCATTTGTTGGAGCTGCTGCAGGGGGTGCGGATGCCTGTTGTCACCACGCTCCACACGGTCCTCAAAGATCCCAGCCGTGACCAGCGCAAGGTGATGGCCCAGCTCGACGTGCTTTCGAACAGGTTCATCGTCATGGCGGATCGGGGACGCCATTTGCTGGAGACAGTTTATGGGATCGCATCCGACAAAATTGATTTGATCCCCCATGGTGTCATCGACATCCCGTTCATGGACTCGAATTTTTACAAAGACGAGTTCGGGGTTGAGGGAAAAACGGTGATGCTCACATTCGGGTTGTTGTCGCCGAACAAAGGCATTGAAAATGGCATTGCGGCCATGCCGGCCATTCTGGAGCAAAATCCCGATGTGGTTTATATCGTTCTTGGAGCCACCCATCCCAATCTTCTTGCCACAGAGGGAGAAAAATACCGCATCAAGCTGGAAGCGTTGGCGAAAGATCTTGGCGTTTCGAAGCAGGTCATTTTCCACAACCGGTTTGTTGAGATGGAAGAGCTCAAGGAATTTATCGGAGCAGCCGATATTTACCTGACTCCCTATCTCAATGCGGCGCAGATCACTTCGGGCACGCTGGCTTATGCCTTTGGTGCCGGCAAAGCCATCGTCTCCACGCCGTATTGGCATGCGGAAGAATTGTTGGCCGAGGATCGGGGAATCCTTGTTCCGTTCGCCAACCCGGGAGCCATCGCGGCAGGCGTGAATGAGATTCTGTCCAAACCCACCCAAATGACGGCCATGCGCAAACGGGCATGGAAACAGGGCCGGGACATGATCTGGCCTGTGGTGGCGCGCCGTTACATGGAGAGTTTCGGTCGGGCGCGCGAAAGCATGAGCACGGGTCAGGTGGTGGCCGGGATCATGACCAGTGAGCCGTTGCCGCTTCCGGAATTCAATCTGGATCATCTCTTCACCATGAGCGATCACACCGGGATCTTTCAGCACGCGATCTACAACCTGCCGAATTTTCATGAGGGGTATTGCACCGATGACTGCGCCCGGGCGTATATTTTCACCGTGCTTCTGGATGAGCTTGAAGGTCTTTCCACAGCAGTCGGACGGCTTTCGGGGAGTTACCTCGCGTTCCTCTGGTATGCCTTCGATGGCAACACCTGCCGCTTTCGCAATTTTATGAGCTATTCCCGCGAGTGGCTGGAACTGCATGGCTCAGAGGACAGCCACGCGCGCGCTCTCT
Organism: Terrimicrobiaceae bacterium; assembly: GCA_041738805.1. Classification (GTDB taxonomy): domain Bacteria; phylum Verrucomicrobiota; class Verrucomicrobiia; order Chthoniobacterales; family Terrimicrobiaceae; genus JAJTZA01. The sequence goes on from JBGSPC010000190.1 coordinate 8,434, forward strand.
GGGCGGTGGCCACAGCGCTCGGCCGTTCGAAAAATGTGGGGCACCGCAATTTGTGTGCTCTCCTCTTTCAACGGGGTTTGTCGCCGGTTGCCCGATTCAGCTCTCCCCGCGCCTGGGCGTTCACCATCATCGCCATCCATGAGTATCTCCGGACTTTTTCAGGAGATCGTGTGGTCAGTCAGATGCGCGAAACTCTCACGTCGATGCTGCTTGGCCTGTATCGCGCCAACTCCGCACCGGATTGGCAATGGTTCGAACGCATTGCAACCTATGACAATGCCAAGCTCTCTCACGCGATGATTCTCAGCGGACACTGGACCTCGCAAGGAGAAATCCTGGACATTGGTCTGCAATCCCTCCGTTGGCTGCTGGAAGCCCAAACCGCGCCGGACGGGCATTTTGCGCCCATCGGGTGCCGGGGGTTTTGGCAGCATGGCGGCGAACAAGCCCGCTTCGATCAACAACCCCTGGAAGCTTACGCGATGGTTTCCGCCTGTCTGGAAGCCTTTGCCGTCACCCGCGACCCGTATTGGCATTCCGCTGCCAGGCGCTGTTTTGATTGGTTTTTAGGACGCAATGACCTTGGTCAACCTCTGTATGATCCCACGACCGGGGGCTGTCGGGATGCTCTTCTTCAGGATCACCTGAATCAAAACCAGGGGGCCGAGTCGAGCCTCGCCTTCTATTTGTCATTGGTCGAAATACGGCGGGCGGAACAAGGAGAACTTTTATGATTGAAGTGCGACACACCGATATATTTTTCCGCCCTGACAGCAAAAGGGTGCTCGTTCGGCCCTTCATGTCATCGGACCCCGCGAAAGTGGACCATGTGATCGACCGGGCTTTGTCCCTTGGAGAGCCTGAGGTGGAAGCCCAGTTGGCGCTTCTGCGCACGGATTTCAGCAGCCGCCACATCGATTTGGAAACGTCCTGGCGGCGGCACTTTGCGCTGGTGCGCGGACGCTTCGATGATCAATCGCTGTCCTTGTCGCGTCAGCTTTACATCGGAGCCCTTTTCTCCGGCGAATATGCGCTTGAGTCTGCCGCGCTTTTTAACCCGTCCATGGTGCCTCACCCGGACCAATCCGGTGTGGAGCCTGGTGGCTTGCGGTTTGTGCTCAGTCTGCGCGCAACCGGGGAAGGACATATCTCGTCCATCGAGTTCCGTTCCGGCATGATCCACCCGGATGGTTCAATCACCACAGACCGGATTTCCCCGCTGGTGATTGCCCCGGATGTGAAAGAAAACCCGACGTACAAAAAAACCATTTTTCTGCACAAGCTTCGGGAGATGGGATTTGAAAACCGGGCCTCGGAACGGATCATGGAACCGCTCGGGGAAGATTTCACCCGTGAGGATCTGGAACGGGCGATGAACCAATCCCCCGCGCTTGACCGGACACGTGAGATCGAGCGGACGATTGAGTGTGTGAAGTGGCTGGCAAGCTCAAACTACGAAGTGCATTTTCCGGAGTCCGTGGCCCTCTCGGAGCGGATCATTTTTCCTGTCTCAGCCAATGAAAGCAACGGGATCGAGGATGCGCGGTTTGTGCGGTTTGTCGAAGACGACGGGTGGGTTTGTTATCACGCAACTTACACAGCCTACAACGGGCGGGCCATTCTCCCCCAACTGATCGAAACCACGGACTTCCGGAATTTCCGCATCAGAACCCTCAATGGCCAGGCCGTGCAAAATAAAGGCATGGCTCTCTTTCCCCGCCGGATCAACGGCCACTTCGCCATGATCTCCCGTCAGGATGATGAAAATATTTTCCTCATGCTTTCGGATAACATGCACTTTTGGAATGATCCCATACCTTTGGCCCAACCCACCCAGCCCTGGGAGTTTGTCAAAATCGGCAACTGCGGCTCACCAATGGAGACAGAAGCGGGATGGCTGCTCATCACCCACGGCGTCGGACCCATGCGGCGGTATTGTCTTGGCGCCCTGTTGCTCGACTTGGAGGATCCCTCCCGCGTCATTGGCACACTCAGTCATCCGCTCCTTGAACCCACTGGCGATAAGCGTGAGGGTTATGTTCCCAACGTGGTCTACTCCTGCGGATCCCTGATCCATGACGGACGACTGATCCTCCCCTACGCGCTTAGCGACACCAGCTCAACGATTGGAACCGTCGATCTGAATGAGCTCCTCACGGCCCTGCAGGCATGATCTGCGGGAAGCCTTCTTGAATGCCGAGGAAGCCGGAACGGGTTTCTTCTGCTTTTGTTAGACTCGAATTATCAACTCACAGGGGTTGGCCACGGGGGCGGAGGAGTTGAGCTTTGGCTTTACAAATTCTCATGGGCACACACGAGATTTGGCTCAGCAGCAACCTCGCAAGAATCCTTTTCTCCACTGTCATTGGTGACACTCCTCCCCAATGCACGGTCCATGTCCTCTACAATAGCCATTAGTTTGGTCGTCTTCCAATATACTCGGTCAGTCTGCCAGTTATTTTGTGTGTCTGGTGGTTTCATTACACCAATGCACGGTGTCAAATGGAACTTCATGAGGTTCCAGCGGTTGGAAGACTCGGAATATATGCGTCCCATTCTTGATGTCTCACCATCACCACCGCATCAAATGTTTGACATTAGCATGGCATGAGCTGACCGTGCGCAAGATCCCTTAACCCCTCATGGCCCAAAAATCAGGCAAAATAGCCTCCCTTATTTTTCACAAGCCTTTCGGTATCCTGTTGGGTTTATTCGTTGGACTTCACTCCACGGTTGGTGTGTCTGCTTTTGCGCAAGCTGCGCCGCAAGACTTTGATGTGAGTTTTTCAACTTATCTTGGCGGCAATGGCTTTGATGCCTGCCGGGATGTGTGTGTGGATGCAGAAGGAAACATCATCGTGGTGGGGGGCACAGGGTCCGCGAATTTCCCGACAACTCCGGGAGTGCATTCCCGCGTGCTTCAAACCGGCGGACTTTCGTTGGGAAGAATCGGCGTCTGCGATGTCTTCGTTGCGAAGTTTACCCCGGCGGGCCAATTGATCTGGTCCACGTATCTTGGCGGCCCGAACTACGATCGGGCTTATGCCGTGGAGGTGGACGCGCAGGGACGCATTTTTGTGGCTGGTGGGGCAGGCGAAGGTTTCCCCACGACCCCGGGGGCTTTTCAAACCGGCTTCATTGACACCCATCAATCCACCAAACTCCCGAGCACCGAAGAGTATGGAAAACAAAATGGGTTTCTCGCGTGTGTGAGCGCAGATGGCCAGTTGGTCTGGGCCAGCTATGTTTGGTACGGGCAGCTTTGCCGGGATCTGGCCTTGGATGCCAATGGGGATGTGTATGTGACCTCCGGTTGGAATGGGAATTTCGCCAAACCACCGGATTTTCTTTCGGGGTATAAAAAATCGGCAACTCTTCCGGGGGGAGCAGATCTCAACAAATCCACGGGTGACACCTGTGTGATAAAAATCAAGGCGGATGGTTCAGCAATCCTTTGGGGAAGTTGGCTATGTGGAAATCGCGATGAAGCCCTTCAGTGCATGCTGCGTGTCACGGCCAACGGGGTTTATTTCGCCGCGCTGACAAAATCCAGCAATATGCCATTCAATCCTTCGGATAGTGGCCGTCATAGCTTGTGGGGGATCTCGACCTATTACGATTATTACTTGGCACGGCTCTCCACAGATGGGCAAACGCTGCATTACGGCACGTATTTGGGAGGAAGTGGGGATGAAAACATCGATACTCATCAGCTGGCCATTGATGCCGCTGGCAATGCCTACCTCGCCATGCTTACCCCCTCGACGGATGCCCCAACCACGACCGGGGCCTTTCAAAGAGCTACGGGCGGAGGATCCGATGTGGCTGTTTGCAAAATCAGCCCGAACGGCGCGATTCTCGCCTGCACGTATCTTGGTGGCAACGCCGGCGAAATTGTGGAAGGCGTGTCTTTGGATGCTGGCGGCAATGTCTACATCACAGGCGCCACACGCTCCCCGAATTTTCCCACGGCCGGCACGCCCTACCAGCCCACCTATGGTGCCGAGGGGGTCTTCAATGCTTCGAACAACGCAGCGTGGAATTCGTTTTTAACGGTGATGTCACCCGACCTCACCTCCTTGTCGTACTCGACCTTCTTCGGCAAACAATGCATCATTCTCGGGCAAAATGCGATTGGCGGGTTTCATTCAAATGTTCTCGCACCGGATGGCTCCCTGATTGCTGTCGGGGCATGGGTGACCGACAATCTGCCCTTGGTGAATGCCTTTCAGTCCTCGTTCCTCGTCAGCAGCAGCCCGCCCGTATCCGCTTCGGATTACACCCGACATAGCGACGGAATCATCACCCGCTTCACTCTGCCAGTGATGTTGTATGATGAATGGACGCAGTTCCATGAATTGACCGGAAATGAGGCACTCCCCACAACGGCTCGAACAGCTGATGGCGTTCCCAACCTGATCAAATACGCGCTCGGCTTGGATCCCAAGCAGGCTTCCACCGTCGTGACCGATGGTGTATTACCCGGGCTTCCGAGGCATGAGATGGAAGGAAACACCCTGACACTGCTCTATCAAAAAGACACACGCAAAAGCGATATCACCTATGCCGTGGAAGCCTCACCGAATCTTGCAGACTGGGATTCCAATGGGGTCGCTGAGTCAATTGAAAGCACCTCGGGAAGTATCCAAACCATCAAGGCGACTATCACAGGAACGGCTCCCAAATTTGCCCGCCTCAAAATTCTTCGCTGAACCAACGCTCCAATGGATGCGATGCGGGCGCCACGAGAGCGGGAAGTCAGCCCGGTTTTGATCCTTCCTTGTTGTTAACTCTCTTACGAGGCCAGAGACCAAGGGTCAATGCCGTGCCACTCATGGCAATGACCATGCCGATCACGGTTTGCAACGTGATGGATTCACCGAGAACCAGCCATCCCCAGAGAAATGCAAAAACAGGAACAAGAAACGTGACACTGGTGGCAGCCAGCGCACTGACTCTGGTCATCAATCGATAAAAAATCAGATAGGCCAGGGCCGTGCACAAAACGGCAAGGAGTATCACGGCGATCCATGAACCAGCAGAAGCAGGTTGTGCGGGCCAGGCCAGGAGAGCCAACGGAGCAAGAAGGAGACTTGCTCCGGCCATGGAGCCAAAGGTCACCGCCTGAGCTGTCGCCCGGGCCATCCGGATCTTCAAGAAATTGGTGGCCACGGAATAACATATGGTGGCAAGAAGGGCTGCTGCCACAGCCCAGCCCCCCCCTCCTTTCTGAAAGGAAAGCTGATCCCAGGTCAGAATGAGGATCCCGGTCAAGCCGGCCGCAAGCCCAAGGATCTGCCACCGGCTTGGAGCCTGCCGCACCCACGCCAAGGTGACCAGCATGGTGAAAACGGGAGTGAGGGCGTTAATGACGGCTGTGGTGCCCGTTTCCAGAGTTAAAGTCGCGTACGATAATAGGGAAAAGGGGATGGCCGCACCAAGCAGCGCCATCACCAGCATTCCCGGTCCGCTCGATCGCAGGCACTGCCGGTTCTCGTGGCGGAAGAGAACCGGACTCAAACACATAGCTGCCAGGGTCACGCGCAGCCAGACCACCGGGAAGGGGCCAAAGTCAGGAGTCGCAATGCGCAGAAATAAGAAGGACCCACCCCAGATGGCCGAAAGCAGGACCAGTCGCAGGATTTCAGAAATTGGCATGGGAAAAGCATGAACGAATCCTATGCGCAGGGGCAGAAAAGATTTATCCGGTCTCATGTTGATGATTCCTCCCTGGGACCGCTGACCCCGCGCCTGCGGGGCCGGCTTTCTATTGCTTGTCGCGCGGAAAGCGCCTAAATCGACAACATGGAAAGTGATAATTGCCGGGGCTCTGGATTCTCAGACCAAGGCAACAACCAGCAGGATCCTGAACCGCCAAGACCTCCTGCCGCACCACTTCCGATTTTTCTCCTGGTGGTTGCAGGAGGTGGTGTGGATGCGATGATCATTATGGCGTTTAATGTTCTGACGGCGGCGCAGACCGGCAACACGATCCTTATGGCAACATCCATCGCTTCGGGTGATTTTGCCAATGGCATGGAGTCAGCTATCTCGGTGGCCGCTTTTCTCGCAGGGGTTTTTGGAGGAGCCCGCCTGATTGCTAACATTCCCGGCAGCGGGCTGGCCCTGACCCTCTGGCTGGAGCTCGCCTTGCTCGGGATGCTGTTAGGACTCTGGATGCTTTATCCGAAACCCGCAGTGCTCATTCTGCTCGCAGCCGGAGCCATGGGCGTGCAAAGTGCAGTGACCCTTAGCCTGAAGGCCGGGTTCACCACGACCTATATCACCGGCATGCTTGCCACTCTTGGCAATTCCATCGGCAGGGAGCCGGCCGATCGATCACCAGGCCACCCACCCGGCTCCGCAAGGCAGGCGGGGCTCACATGGCTGGCCTACTTTGCAGGAGCCACCATTTGTGGAATAATTTTCGTAAGCATGGGCCCTGTCACGCTCGTCCTTCCCATGGTTTGCGTTGGCATCTTCATCGTGCATCATCAGACACATCCTCCGACCGCCTCTGCAAAAAAATTGAATCCCTAACCAACTACCTATGAATGCAAAGGAACTCCAAATCCAACAACAGTCGGCCCCACTCACTCTTCTTCATGTTTTGCCCGCAGAGATCTTTGAGAGTGCCCGTATTCCAGGCTCAAAAAATGCCTGCATTTATGAATCGAGCTTTCTCGAGCAAGTCAAAGCACTCGGGCTCGATCCTCATGCTCCGGTGGTTGTGTATGGGGCCGGGGAGGGTTCACTCGACGCTGTGACGGCTACCGGCAAACTTCGCCTCGCCGGCTTCTCAGAGGTGCAAACGTTTGTGGGTGGTCTTGCCGAATGGCAGGCGGCTGGTTTCGCTTTGGAGGGAACCGGCCATCTGCCGCAATCTCCGGCTCCTGATGGCGAGTTCATCGTGGATACGGCTCAGAGCCTGATCCGCTGGACGGGACGCAATCTGTTTAACCATCACAGTGGAACAGTGAGGCTTTCAGGCGGTGAGGTTTTGCTAAGTCATGGTCAACTGACCAGCGCCCGGTTTGGGATCGATATGACGAGTGTGGCCTGTGAAGACATCACGGACCCGGGAATGAATGCGATGCTCATCACCCACCTGCGAACATCAGACTTTTTCGACACAGACAACCATCCCACCGCAGAATTTGTTGCTAAGTCAGCAGAGCCGATCGAGGCCTGCACGGATGGTACGCCGAACTACCGCCTCGACGGCACATTCACGCTCCGCGGCATCAGCAAAAGGCTGGAATTTCCCGTCGTCATTGCCACCAAAGACGATGGTCACCACATCACCGGACAAGGCATGCTGGAATTGGATCGTACCGATTTTGGGAGCCACTATGGATCGGGGAAATTGTTTCGTTTCCTTGGCCAGCATTTAGTGAATGACCATATTCAGCTCCATGTGAAGATCCATGCGGCAAAGAAGATCTGACCGCTTCTGCGGATTTAACAAGAACGATGAAACCCTCCAAAGTCCGCACCCTGCTCCAAGCCAAAGCCTTTGTCCTCCAATCCAAAATCTGCGGCATTTTTTCGGATGACAAAGGACACATGCCTTGCTTGTGGGCTGTTGTCGATCTCCCCGGGCGTCAGCCCGGAGAGAAAGGATGGGGCCAAAAAGTCTCCGCCATTTGGACTTGGAAAAACGAGCTGCCGGCGCGTTGGCCGGAAGAAATTTTTTATGGCAAGATCCCCGGCGGCCTGGCGGTGTTGATGGCCATTGATTATCTTCGGGATTCCCATTACCCCAAGCACCACCTCCCCGTGAGCGGGTGCAGTTCTCTGGCGCAAAAAATCCATGCGGCCCTGAGGCTGGATCCCCTCACCTCCCGCGAGATCCGCAAAGAACTCGGTTTGACCGAACGCGCTGACAAAACCCGCTTCGATAAGGCCCTCCAGGAACTCCAAGTCACTCTCAACATCGCCCGCCGAAACAGCCTGGACGATAAAAACGACACGTGGGTGCTCTTCCGGGAGCAGCACTTGGATATCGTTCTTGCTCACGGGTAAACAGCGCATGAAGCATCAGGCGATTTGTTTTGCCTGACTCGGAGAGCGCGGGCGGGTAGCATCTGTCTATGACTACGATTCAACAAACAATCCAATCCCTGCTCGATCAACTCGTGAAGGAAGGCGAGGAGCGGGGCGTCCAGGTGGCCGCTTATTTGGAAGGTGAACTGATTGTGGATGCCTGGGCCGGAGTGGCCGATAGCTGTTCCGACAAGCCAGTGACCGGCGAAACGCTTTTTCCGGTCTTTTCTGTGACAAAAGGTCTGGCCGCAACCATGGCCCATGTCCTCGTGGACCAAGGGAAAATCGGCTATGAAACATGTCTGGCCGAAGTTTGGCCGGAGTTCGGGGCCAACGGAAAATCGGGAATCACATTTCGTCAGGCGCTGAATCACACAGCCGGCCTCGCCAACATGCCCATGGGCATCGGGCATGAGGAGCTTGGTGATTGGGAGGCCATGTGCCGGGCCATCGCTGATGAACGACCCATCTCGGTACCGGGGATCGAAACAGTTTACCACGCCATCACCTTTGGCTGGATTGTGGGAGAGACCATGCGGCGGGTCGATGGTCGCCCGTTTGCACAAATGTTAGATGAGGTGATTTGCAAACCTCTGGGAATCGATTCCGTTTTTGTGGGGCTTCCCGAGAGCCGGGACGCTGACACCGCTTTCCTCGAATCCGCACTGGCGGAGAGTCCTCTGCCAGCAACTGACCAGCCGCAAACGGTCCCGGCTTGGCTGCAACCCCTGCACACATGGATGAACCGGACAGATGCCCGGCGCGCCTGTATCCCGGCCTCCAATGGAATCATGAATGCCCGGGCCGTGGCCAAACACTACGCCGCGCTGGTGCCGGGCGGGGTGGACGGCATCGAGCTTCTCTCTCCAAAACGCGTGCAGCTCGCCCTGGAAATCCCTGAGCCAGCCACGCGTCCCTTGGGCTACACCTTGGGAGGATTCTCATCACCGGAGGCTTTTGGCCATGCGGGTTTTGGCGGATCCCAGGGGTTTGCTGACACAAAACATCGCTTTGCCTTCTCCATTGCCCGCAACCGCATGGGCGATGGGAAATCCTATCAACGCATCGCTGACGAATTTCTCCGGGCAGGAATTTTTTCAAGCTAGGAGCAGCCGATGTCTGCCTTCCCGGGCTTCGCCGTGGAAGACTTTCGCCGCCCGCTGCGTCCGGAAATCTCCTGCCTTTACGAGCGACAGCTTGCGGAAAGAGGTGGGTCCCGTTACGTTTCTGGCATGGAGGATCGCATCGCTGATGACGCACGGTTTGCCCTGCTTGCGAAAGTGAGGCAGGCACGGATGATGTCCGGTGAGGAACGCATGGTTGCGGGAATTCGTCTGTTTGCGGGAGTTTGCGAACGTATGAAAGAAGGCATCCGGGATGAAAGGTCTACTGCCGATGACGAAGAAGTCCACCACCTTCTTTTGCAGCGCCTCGTAAAACTTCGCAGACTCACAAAACCTCAAAATCCCCTACCGTGAAAACCGGTGAGGACGCAGTCGGCATGTTCCTTGACATTCTGAACGGGCAGTCGCTTGACTACATGGTCGTTGGCTCATTTTCTTCAAACCGCTACGGAGTTCCCAGAGCTACCCAGGATGCGGACCTGGTGCTTCGGGTCGTGGCTGATCAAAGGGCGGGACTTTTTGCCGTGCTTCCAAAGTCATTCCGCGTTGATCCTCAAGTGAGCTTTGAAATGGTCACGGGCACCTGGCGTCAGATCATTCAAATTCCCGACATTCCGTTTACCATTGAGTTGTTCGAGTTAAGCGGCGATGCCCACGACCAATCGCGATTTGAACGGCGGAGAAAACTCACTTTGCTCGGCAGGGACGCATGGCTTCCAACGGCTGAGGATGTCATCATTCAAAAACTGCGTTGGTGTAAAGGGGCAAGAAGAGGCAAGGATTTCGACGACACAGTGGCAGTTATGGGCGTTCAGGGTGAGAAATCTCTCGATTGGCCTTACATCAATCACTGGTGTGCTGAACATGACACTCTCGACGTACTGGCCGAAGCCAAGGTAGAGGCCTCCGCGGTGTGGGAGGAGGATGATACCGGTCATTGACCATGCAAAACACTGCTGATACCAAGATTATAAACTATGAAATCCAACGCCCTCCTCGTCCCTGTGTTCACCTTGTTGGTCATGGCCTCTTCCTTGCCGGCTCAGGACAACCCGCCTGAGGAGGCGGACAAGATCTCCAAAAGCCAGGTTGAGGCCTATGTCGCAGCTTTTAACAAGGGTGACGCGAAAGCCCTTGCTGCTTTGTATGCTGAGGACACGCAACACACCTCGAACGAGGGAGCGGCCATGGTCGGCCGGCCGGCGGTGCTGGAAAACATGACCAAGTTTTTTGCAAAGAACCCAGGCGCGACACTTACGATTGAGGTGGATTCGGCCCGGCTTCTCACCCCGGACGTGTTGCTCGAAAAAGGTTTTGCCACGGTGGACAACGAGACCACCCGCTATGTTTGCAGCTATGTGAAAACCGACGGTTCCTGGCTCATATCAGAGTTGGACGAAACCACGCTTCCCCCTTTGGATGCAGCCTCTGTGGCACTTGATGATCTAGGCTGGTTGGTGGGAACCTGGAAGGACAACGCGACTGGAGCCAAGGTGACATCGACGGTGGACTGGACGAAAAACGGCCATTTTCTCACACGTTCCTACACCATTGATAGCGAGGACGGGGAACCCACCACTGCCACAGAAGTGATTGGTTATGATACCGTCGCCGGGGCCGTGCGCTCATGGATGTTCGATTCCAATGGCGGTTTTGGAGAGGGCACCTGGAGGCAGGAGGGCAACAAGTGGATCAACTCCTACACCGGCACCGCGCTGGACGGATCCACCACCACCGCGCAACACATCACCACTTACGTTGACGACAAAAAATACACATGGGAAAGTGTCAATCGACAGATGGACGGAGAAGTTTTGCCCAACATCGACAAAATTGAAGTGATTCGTGCTGCGAAGGAATAGTTCCCGAACCATGAAAACCAGACTCACAATCATTTTGGTGACACTCGCGGCCTTCGGGTTTGAGCCAGTCGCCCTGGCCAACCGGATCGGGAATGCGGGGGGCAATCGCAGTGGAGGACAAGGTGTCTCCCGTCCCAATAGCGGCGGAAGTTCCGGTCAATCCCGGCCTTCAACCGGTGGAGGCAATCGTCCATCCGTCTCGCGTCCTTCGACCGGAGGAGGGAGCCGCCTGCCCAGCTCCCCGCCTGCTCAACGTCCTGTTCAAAGGCCCGAAACCCGACCGCAGCGCCCCCCCGGCAGTTCGGGCATCTCCAATCCCGGCAATGTCCAAAGACCACAAAATCCCCCGGCTAATCGCCCGGCCCCGCGACCCCAGGCCCCCACCCAACGACCCCAGGTTCCCGCGCAGCGCCCACAACCGGCACCCCGCCCTCAGGCTCCCGTGCAGCTGCCTCAGGTCCCGGCGCAGCGTCCCCAACCCGTCCCCCGCCCTCAGGTTCCCACGCAGCTGCCACAGGTTCCCACCCAGCGTCCACCGGCGGGTGGTGACTTTATTGGCATACGGCCGGACCGTCCGGGCGACTCGAATCGTCCCAACATCGGCAACCGTCCGGGATCCGATGGGGCAAACCGACCGACCACTCTGCCTGGCAACATTGCTGATGCAAGACCGACCCGGCCGGGCGGTGATAACAGGCCAGGCGGTTTAGAAAGGCCCGGCAATGGAAACCGGCCCGACCGCCCAAACATCGAAAATCGCCCTGGAGTCTCCAACCGGCCCGATGTTGGTAACACCAGACCCGGTACGGGAGACCGCAACCCGAATCTCGATAATCGTCCCGGCAATCGTCCGCGCCCGGAGCGGCCCAGCCGCCCGGACCGCTGGCAAAATGTTCAGGATAACAGCAACAATCAGTGGAACAGTTGGCGGCAGAACAACACCACAAACATCAACAACTTCCAGATCAATCGCACAACCAACTGGAACAGCATCAACGTCCGCGTGAATCAACCCGGCTGGGCCCGCCGCTATGGCACCGCCGATTTTAACCGCTGGCGCGTTGATGTCCGGAGTTTCCGCATTGGCCGCGGTTGGGAAATCTGGGGAGCCCGCCGGCCATTTTGGAACAACGCCTTCGACAACCATTGGTGGGGATCGGTTTGGTGGAGACCGCGGCCGATCAGGCCCATTGGTATTGCCGTCTCGCCCTGGTGGTGGTGGCGGCCGTTTGCCTGGACCAGCGTAGGGGTCTTTTTCGGTTCGACCATTGCATCACAACCCATCATCTACGATCCAGGAACGACGGTGATCTTTGAGGGTGACACGGTCTTTGTGAACGGCGAACCCGCCGGCACGGCCACTGAAGCGCGGATCGAGGCACGGGAACTCGCCCTACCCGAGGTTGCGGAAACTCCGGTGCCGGAACCGCCCATGGAAGGCCAGCCTGAGGAATGGCTGCCACTTGGCGTGTGGGCCCTCACCCAGCAGGAACAAGGCGACGCGACCATGTTCGTTCAGCTGAGCATCGACAAGGAAGGGATTGTGGCCGGCGCTTTCAAAAACATCATGACCGGTGACGAACAGCCTGTGATTGGCCGCCTCGACAAAAAAACCCAGCGCGTGGCCTGGCATTTTGGTGAGGCCACCCGGACCGTTTATGAGACCGGTCTTTCCAGCCTGCAAGGCGATGTAGCCAGCGTCTTTGTCCATTTTGGAGAAGACCAGACCCAGACATGGCTGCTCGTCCGGTTGCCGTCCCCGGAAATTCCACCCGGCACGGTCACACTCCCTGAAATCACCCAAAGATAATCCCGGTTTCCCAATGAAATCCCAAGTTCTTGGCAAAAGCCCGCTCGAAGTGACCCGCCTGTCTTATGGCTGCATGCGCATTTCGGGGTCATGGGATCGCGACAAAGTTGATGCCGCAGCCATCGAGCGGGGAATCCTTGCCATTGAAGCCGCGGTGGAGGCTGGCTACACCTTCTTTGATCATGCCGACATTTATGGCGACACCACCTGCGAAAGTATTTTCGGGGAGGCGCTGAGAAGGCACCCGGCATGGCGGGACGGCCTCGTGATAGCCACCAAGTGCGGGATCTGTTTTGAAGATGAGCCCACGGCAGGTTTCCCGCACCGTTACGACTTTTCGTATTCGCATATTATCAATTCCGTGGAGGGATCCCTCGCACGTTTGGGCATTGAGACCATCGACCTCCTCATGCTGCACCGGCCGGATTTTTTGGCCGACCCGCTGGAGATCTGCCGCGCGTTCACCGAGTTGCGCGAAGCGGGCAAGGTGAGGGAATTTGGCGTCAGCAATTTCCGACCTTCCCTTTTGTCCATGGTGCAGAGCGCACTCCCCTTTCCGCTGCTGGTCAATCAGGTGCAGATCCACCCACTGTTCCTGGATTGTTTTACGGATGGAACCCTTGACCAATGCCTCGAACGCAAAATTACCCCAGTGGCCTGGAGCCCTTTGGCTCAAGGGCGGGTCGCCACGGGTCATGTCCCGAAACCCGATGCTGCGAACTTTTCCCACCATGGGGAAGTCCTTGCGGCGCTTGATAAGGCCGCCATGGATTACGGAACAGATCGGACGGTGACAGCACTGGCATGGTTACTGAAGCACCCGAGTGGCATTGTCCCCGTGGTCGGAAGTGCGAACCCGGATAATATTCGTCATGCGGTTAAGGCTCTGGACATCGAGTTGGATCGAGAAACCTGGTATCGCATTCTTCGCGCTGCCCGTGGCGTGAAACTGCCATAGCGCCGTCTCAATCTTTTCCCGACAAACAGGGTTTCAGACATCCCCTCGCAGGGTTCGGGATTACGATATTTGTCTCTTTTGGTGGGACCAGGACGTTTCTTTGTCAGCAAGATGATGATGACGAGTGCCCCCAAAGCCCATCTGGTATGGTTCAAACGGGATTTGCGAGTGCTTGATAACGCCGCGCTGCGGGAGGCTTGGAACCGGTCACAGGATGTGGGTGGCAGCATTCTCCCGCTGTACATTGTGCAGGAGGAAATCCTATCTGCTCAGGATGCAGACGCGCGTCATTGGGGATTCGTTCGGGAATCCCTCACCGAACTCCGGCAACACCTGTCCGATCTGGGAGCGCCTTTGATTGTGAGGCGCGGCCCGGCTGTGGACGTGCTGAATGCCCTGAACCATCGCCATCCCTTGGCTGCCCTGTATTCGCACGAGGAAACGGGCAACCTCCTCACCTATGCCGTCGATCGGGCGGTGGCAGCCTGGGCGCGTTCTCAGCAGGTGCCATGGCACGAATACCCGCAGAACGGCGTGATCCGGAGGCTAAAATCACGAACCGGATGGTCGGTGAAATGGGAGCGTCGCATGGCGCAACCCGTGATCAAAGCGCCTCCTGATTTGCGTCCCGTGCCGGGTCTCGATCCAGGGGAGATTCCGGATCTCTCACTTCCTGCGCTGGGAGGCTCACGATTCCAGAAGGGCGGAGAAACCCGTGCCCACAAAACGATCCGTTCGTTTTTGGATCACCGCGGGGCGAATTATTCCAAACACCTCTCAAGCCCGGTGACCGCATGGCAGGGATGCTCACGAATAAGCCCCCACTTGGCTTGGGGAACTGTCTCTTTGAAGGTTGTTGTCAGGGAAGCGCGGTTACGGGCGGAAGAGATGCGGACTCTCAAAAAATCCGGGGGCATCAACTCTTTCGCACCCGGCTCGCTGCGCGCTTTTGTTTCACGCTTGCACTGGCGGTGCCACTTCCAACAAAAGCTGGAGGACCAGCCGGACTTGGAAGTTCGTAATCTTTGGAGAATGGCTGATGGCTTGCGCCCCGAGGAGCCTGATCCGGTCAAGCTGACGGCCTGGAAGAATGGGCTCACGGGATTTCCATTCCTTGATGCCTGTTTGCGGGCCGTTCGCGAGACAGGGTGGATGAATTTCCGCATGCGGGCGATGATGATGTCTTTCGCGTCTTATGACCTTTGGTTGCCATGGAAGGAACCAGCCCTGCATCTGGCGCGCTGTTTTCTCGATTATGAACCCGGCATCCACTACCCGCAGGTGCAAATGCAGAGCGGGACGACAGGGATTAACACCCTTCGTATGTATGACCCCGTGAAGCAGGGGCGTGACCACGATCCCCACGGGCTTTTTGTCCGGCGCTGGGTTCCCGAGCTCGCCAAAGTGCCGCTGGTTTACCTTCACGAGCCATGGCTCATGTCCGCCACCGACCAAGCGGCTTGCAATGCAAAAATCGGCCACGATTACCCGCCACGGATCGTGGACCACAAAGCTGCGGTCACCGCCGCCAAAGAGCGTCTTTACGCCTTGCGCAGAAGCAACAAGGCCAAAGAAGAGGCCGACGCCATTCAGCAAAAACACGGCTCCCGGAAAAGCGGGCTCACGCCACGAAGCAAAAAACCGAAATCACCAGATTTGCAGCGGTTGCTGGGGATTTAAGCGTGGGACAGAGGGTCGATCACGGGACTGATTTTACCCAATGAGATGCGACCCCCTTGGTTGGCAGGGAGTGTCCGTCTCTTGACCGCCGTCTTTTGTTGATTCATACGATGTCTGGCAAGGATTGACTTGCCGGAAGCTCCGCGGAGACAGCCCGGCCCACCCATCAAAAACTGTCAATCGCGTGCGGACCTCAGACCTGCTGATGGGTTTCTGATAAAAACGGGTGCGATTCAAGCCATCTGCCACCGAGTCGACTTCACCGCATTTCAAGCTCGATCCCGGCGCTTTCCTGTAGGATTCTTGGAAGATCACAGCCCCACGCGCTGACTCACCCACATATACGCGAAGGCAAAAAATTGATTTTTGAACCATGACTCCCATTCCGACTGACGGAGAACAATTGCCTGAGATCCCAATTGTCGAAGAGGCTCTTCGGTTTATCGTTCCGAAAAATTTCCGTCTTGTTTTGCGGCTCCTGCTCCTCCCTCTGGCTCTCGCAATGTCCTCGTGCATGATCATGCGAACGTCCGAGAAGGGATACGCTCCCGTTCGCATTGTGCAGGACGGCACGGCCTTCGAAGGCCAGCTGGTTGCAGAAGGGCCGGGAAAGGGTCCGGCACTGGCGGTTTCCGCCATGGTGGTGGGTGCCGGTGCGGTGAGCTTGGACGGTCCCTACCGCCTGGAAATTACCGCCTTCGGACACGACGGGCAGCACCAGCGCTTTGACATCAGGGAGTACCGCTTCCGATTCGCCAATGGTCAGACCTTCACGTTCGGCGCGAGGGACATGCGCGGCTCCCCGCTATTCAAACCCGGCGAGTTCCGCAACGAAGTCGTGGCCGTGCGAAAGGCCGCAAAGATCTTCAATGGGGAAACAGAGCCGGACCGGACGACCACCGTGGAGGTCGACGCCGTAATTCGCACCAGCACGGGATCACAGTCGGGCATGCTGCGCTTTGTTTTCCAACCCCTGGACTCGGTAAAAATGGAATATTTCAACATCCCCTGGGAAATCAAAAAGGCCATTTCCAAGGACAAACGGGAACATCCAATAACGGCGTGGGCGCCAGGCGCCCCCAGCCCACTGTGAAGCAAACCACGAGAGCGAGAACCACAGCCGACAGCTGCGATCCAGAGATCGTTGGGGCGAATCGGTGTTCCGGTGGCCTCCAGTAACCCATCGCGCTCGGAGATCACGATCCACCTTGGGGAGCGTCGAGAGCTTGAAATCCCGTTTATTCCGTCATGGAGGCGGAACAAATTTCGTGGGCGGCATTTTGCAATGCGATCGCTGCTATGTCCTCCAGTTCCCCACGGCTGGCGACCCGTGCCAGGCGTTCTCTGAGGCGGGGCCCGCCCGGCATCCCCCGTGTGTAGGCCATAAGTCGCGCCCGCATGGACTTCAGTGCCGACAGTTCGTCACCACGCCATGCCACTTCCTCGCGGCAATGACGGAGAATCAGGCTCCAGCGGTCTTCCGGGGTGGGATGCAAAAACGGGATTCCAGCCACCGTTGCCCGGATCTCAGAAAAAATCCATGGGTTTGCCATGGCGGCGCGTCCAATCATGAGTCCTGCCACGCCGGCGTTGTGAAAGCGGTTCACGGCGTCCTCTCCCGTGCGGATGTCTCCATTTCCGATCACCGGCACCGAGACGGCCGCGGCCACCTCCGTGATCACGTCCCAATTGGCCAGCCCGGTGTAACCTTGCGCTTTGGTGCGGCCATGAACGGCGATCCGGGTGATGCCCTCGCCGGCAAGGATCGCCGCGGTTTGCGTGGCATTGATGGATTGGTCATCCCAGCCGATGCGGATCTTGGCGGTGACGGGGACCGGTCCTGCGGCCTTGACCACGGCGGAAGCCACGCGGGCAAGCAGTGGACAATCCCGCAGCAGCGAGGAGCCTCCATTTTTGCAAACCACTTTATTAACAGGGCACCCGAAATTGAGGTCCAAAAAATCCGGATGAACCCAATCGATGAGAACGCGCGCGGCCTCAGCCAAACGTTCAGGATCTCCGCCAAAAAGCTGAATCCCCAGCGGCCGCTCCCCTTCATGAAATTCAATATAGTGCCTGGTCCGGGGATTTTTGTGCATGATCCCATCCGCGGAAACAAACTCGCTGGTGAGCACGTCCGCTCCCATCTCCCGGCAAATCCTGCGAAAAACGGTATTTGTCACCCCGGCCATCGGGGCCAGGAAAAGAGGAGGGCAGGCAGCCCCGGGCATTCCCCCCTCCGAACCACCCGCCGGGTTCATGCGGGAAGACTGCCAGCCAGAAGTTCGGACACCTCGCGCTGAACCTCCGGGATTTGGTCCAACGAGAGGGCCGGGTTGCGAACCACAAACGTCTCTCCCGTGGCTGCATGATTATAGACCAGCAGATCCGGCTCGCTTGATTCCACGGGAACAAGAACCTTCTTCCGTTCCAGCATCAGCGCCAGAATATACGCGGCATTAGCCGTTGCCGGGCTGCCCTCCGCCAGCAGACTGCGAAGCAAACTCTCGGCATCATCCTTCTTCAACGCCTCCGGTGGCGGGGGAGCTGGCGGCTCATATTTCGACCGCCAAAACGAAAACGGCTGGATGTTTTCATTGCGATTTGCCCAGGCCTCCTCGGACAAATCCTCACGCCGAAATCCCTCCGCCTCCCGGAAAAGCAGCGTGAAAAAAAAGTCTCCCTCCGCAAATTCCTGCCCGGTCTTCGAGCATTGGTGCGCACGTGACTTGATATCCCAATCGTTTTGCATGAGGGGAAAAGTAACGCCATGCAGCCCGTAGCGCCACCACTTTTCGGCAAGTGGCCCCGCCGATTCCAACGGTCCAATCCACGCCCCTTGGACAGCACTCCCGCCGACCACACCTGGAAAGCTGTGATGGCATGCTCTCCCCAAACTTAAACCCGGACAGCTCCCCTCTTCGGCATGCCATGGCGGTGGCGACATCCTCTGACGAGGGACGAACGCAGCCCATACGCCCGACCTCAGAGAAAAAAAGTTTGCCCATTGCCAATGCTGTGGAACTTGGGCTAAACCTCTCCCCCCGTCTTATGCATTTCCTCGATTGGATAATTGTGATCGTGCCACTGATCTGCATTTTTCTAATCACCCGGGCCACAGCAAGATATAATCGGAGCGTTGCAGGATTTCTTTCCGCAGAACGCTGCGCCGGGCGCTACCTGATCTGCAACGCCAGAGGTGAAGCAGGCCATGGAGCAATCAGTGCCGTTGCTGTCTTTCAGGTCATTTATACTTCGGGTCTTACTCTCAACTGGTGGAGCCAGCTGTCCATGACAGCCGGGCTTTTTATCGCACTCACCGGCTTTGTCATTTACAGATACCGCGAAACGCGAGTTCTCACGCTCGCACAGTTCTTCGAAGTCCGTTACAGCAAGAGATTCCGCATTTTCACGGGCTTCATCGCTTTTCTCTCAGGTGTGGTTAATTATGGGATTTTCCCGGGGTCAGCGCGCGGTTTCTTGTTCACCTGTGCGGCCTTCCTGAAACACTGCCAATCTTGGGAGGAAACATTCCCACTTATGTGCCCCTGATGGCTGCGGGTCTCGCCTACGCCCTGTATCTCACACTCAGCGGCGGTCAAATCACAATCATGATCACCGATTGTGTGATGGGGGTATTTTCCGGGATCCTGTACCTGGTGATTTGTTGTTTTCTTGTGTCATTTTTCCAATGGGGTCAAATATCGGAAGCTTTAGGAAACCAGCCCCCCGGTCATAGTCTTCTGAATCCCTTCGACTCATCGGCGATCAAGGATTTCAATATCTGGTATGTGCTGATTGGTATTTTTCTCTCCATTTACGGCACCATGGCATGGCAGGGTGGTCACGCATACAACAGCGCGGCAACCACCCCTCACGAGGCAAAGATGGCCGGCGTCCTTGGAAATTGGCGCAACATGACCCTGACCTTGTTCATGCTCCTCCTGGGAGTCTGTGCTTACACCTACCTGAACCATCCGGATTATTCATCGGGAGCCGGGGTGGTTTCCGCAAAGCTGGCTGAGATCTCTGATCCTCAGACGCGCGATCAAATGCGTGTGCCGCTGGCGCTGGCAGAAATTATGCCGATGGGTTTGCGGGGGATGCTTTGCGCCGTGATGCTTTTTGCATGGATTGCCGTGGACAGCTCCTACCTGCACTCCTGGGGTGGCATCTTTATTCAGGATGTGGTGTTGCCGTTCCGCAAAAAGCCATTCTCCACGGGGACACATATTCGACTTCTGCGGGCTGCGATTTTCAGTGTCGCGGTTTTTGGCTTTTTCTTCAGCCTGCTTTTTGCGCAAACAGAATACATCTTCATGTATTTTGCCATCACCGGGGCCATTTACATCGGAGGAGCCGGAGCGGCAATTTTAGGCGGCTTGTATTGGAAAAATGGAACAACGGCAGGGGCCTGGACCGGTCTCATCCTCGGCTCTTCACTTTCTGTGGGGGCCATCGTTCTCAAGCAAGTGTGGCCGGACTTTCCTGTCAACGGACAAATTTTGGCGTTGGGCGCGACCCTCTGCGCGGCTGGTTCTTATGTCCTGGTGTCCCTGCTAACCTCGAAAGAGAGTTTTAATATGGATCGCATGTTGCATCGCGGAGCCTACGCCATCCCCGGGGAACACCCGGTGAGTAAAGTCACACTGCGGAGTCGTCTCGTCGGCTTGATTGGCATCACCGATGAATTCACAAAAGGCGACAGATGGATCTCCGGCAGCCTGTTTGCCTACAGCATGACGTTCTTTTTTATCTTCATTGGTGCAACAGCCTGGAATCTTGTTGCCCCTTGGCCGCTGCATTGGTGGTCGAACTACTGGCATGTGACCGCGATCCTTCTCCCCCTCTCCCTCGGTTTTATCACAACGCTCTGGATCAGCTTTGGAGGCTTGAGCGACTTGAAACGATTTTTTGAAGCCTTGCGTAAAAAACCTGCGAACCTCCTCGATGATGGGATGGTCGTCAATCACCACAATCTTTCAGATGCAGTCCTAGCAAGGGACGAAAAAAAACCACGGGTGGAGTGACGGGCTCGTTAAGAAACGAGTGATTGCAGAAGCAATTTCATGCCATCTGCGGTAGGTGCTTTGAGGCTTGATTGGGTGCAGTCGTCCTGCAAACCGGCATTCTTTACACGTAAAAACATTCTGCGTTTGCATCCGCATATCACGTAAGAGAAAATCACCGTAACCCCCATGAGCCATCCACCACAGTGTTCAGTTCACCTTCGGAATGGTCCGAGACAGCAGGAGGGTTTTGTGTTGAATGCCACGGATGGTCTCACGGGACACAAGGGTTTTTCGTTAATCGAGTTACTCACGGTCATGGCGATCCTTGCCGTGCTGGGGGGAGCGGGTCTTTCGTTGGTGGGAGTGAAAGGCGCGAGAAGTCTTCAATCCGGGGCGGATCTGGTGACGACTTATGCCCTGGCGGCGCGGGAGGTTGCGGTGAACGGCAACACCGTGAGTGCATTGGTGGTGCGCTCGATGGCGGGTGCGGAGAAATCGGCTTTGCGGGGTTTGGCGGTCTACAAGTTGGAGGCTCCTGCGGATGGCAGTTCGTCCCCCACCTGGCGGCAAGTCTCGCGATGGGATTCTTTGCCGGAAGGAGTGATTTTGGATCCGGAGGCAGCAAACACCCTGTTGGGTGAAGCGTTGTTTGGTTTCTCTCCACCCCTGCCATTGCAGGTGGCGCAGTCGGGCGGTGGCGACTTTAGGGCGGTTTTTTATCGCCCGGATGGATCGGTCCTCAACACGCAGACACCCATTCTCCGGGTGATTGAAGGGGGCGTGACAGGAGGGCAGATGTTTCGAAAGGGTGATGCCAACCAGAGAGACATCGCGATCGTGGTGTCATCCGGACGACCGCTGCTTTTCGATTCCGTTGTTCCATGAAAGCACATGTCCGAGGGGTGGGAGCATTTTCCCTGGTGGAAATCTCCCTCGCGTTGGGGGTTGTTTCGTTTGCTTTGCTCGCCCTGGTCGGTCTGCTTTCTCAAGTCCTGGATCGAAGCCGGGATAGCACGGAGACCTTTCTCTTTTCGAACATGGCGGTGGGGCACCAGGTCGATCTGGAAGCAAGGGATTGGATGGATCTTCCCACCAACGTGGAGATGAGATCCATCGATGGGCAGGGCAAACCGGTGGGGCCGTCGGAGGCTGTGTTTGAGGTGGTGCTGACGCCTTTGCCTGTTGCTCCTCCAGGCGTTGCGACCAGCGTGGGGGGAGCGGGCGTGGATTCTTTGCGGTTTTTTCGTATTGAAATGCGGCGGCCGGGTTCCGCCAGCCCAATGCATGTCAGCACCCTGAGCATTGCCCACCGCCAATGAAACCGCGCTCAGGATTCACCTTGTTGGAATTGCTGGTAGCCATGGCGATTTTGGGGATCCTCGGGCTTCTGCTCTCAGGGTTGATCGATGGGATGTTTCGGGGAGCGGGAGTTGCCTCAAGCAACGCTGACCGGACAGAGCGAGCTGGAATGATCGCGTCACGGATGGCGCGTGATCTGAAATCGATGATAGCGCCACTGACGGGCAACATGACGAATGGCCCCCAATTTCTTCTCTCTCCTGGAGGACTGAGCGCCGTTTCCCGTCCGCAATCTGTCATTTTTCAAGCTCCCCTGGCCCGGGATGATTCCGTCACCGACATCGCAACGGTCGCGTATTTCGCAAGATGGCTGCCCGGGGTGCTTCCGCGGTCCGTGCTTTGTCGTCTGGAGGTTCCATTAGTTGACCCCTCTTTCCTGGCCGGAAGCTGGGCCGACATGGCTTTTGTCGATGCTTTTGCACCGGCCGTGTCCACTGCCAACCCTCCATTCCTCGGGTTGCTTGAAGAGAACGTTCTGGCTCTCTGGATCCGGGCTGTGGCTGCTGACGGGAGCCTCACCTATTCCTACGATTCGCGGCTCCAGGGTCGGCTTCCTACGGCGGTTGATTTTGCGTTTGTGGTGGTGGATGCCCAGGCAGCTGCAAATCTTTCCACGCTCCCCCCTTTTAATGCAGTCAATCCGGTGAACATGGAGGAGGAAGTCCAAGCGTTTGTGAACGCGCTTCCGGAGACCACCCGCCGGGGTGCCCGGGTCTTCCGGGCATCGGTTTCTATGGCTGTGCGGCAACCATGATGACTCACCTCCCACCCCGCGTTCATGCCCGAGGCAGTGCTCTGCTGATCTCTCTGGTTCTGGTCGCGATTGCAACCGTGGTTCTGGTTGCAACGTTCACGCGCGTGAGGGTTTCCAGTGGCATCATGCGTTCCGTGGCGGATGGTGTTTCCGCAGCACTGATGGTTAATGAAGCCGAAAATGCCGCCATTGCCACCCTGCGGGCTCAAACAACAGACGTTGGCGGCACCACACCGGTCTGGGTGAGTCGGCCCGGCGAAATTGTGATTCTTGAGGCCGATCCCGGGACCGGGGTCATGACGGCCAGCCCGAGTGCGCTTCACTCCGGGTTGGCGACTAACTATGATGAAGGAATCAATCTCAATGCCGCGCGTCTCTCAACGCCCGGCCTTTCGCTGATTTCCGGGGACCCTGCTCAGGAATTCCCCGTGCGCTGGATTTATGTTCGACAAGATGGCAGCCGCTCCATCAGCGGCCCAGGACCTTACATCGCCAGCAATCCTGTCATTGGCCGCTTTGCCTACTGGACCGATGACGAAAGCACCAAGTTGAACACCAACCTGGCCTCATTCCGGAATACCAACACCGTGCCCTCCGATCCCCGTCAAATTTCGCTGCGTCCGCTTTCATCATCAGATGACCTTTTGCTTGCTCAGGCTATCGAACAAACCCGGGCCACGGGAGGTATCTTCCAAACCCCGTTAGATACGCGGAGAGCATCCCAAAATGCCCAGCAGGCTGCCGACCTGGAAGCTGCCCGGTTCTCCCTCACTCACACCAACCACTCCCCGGAAAGCACGTTTTTTAATGAGCCGAAGATTGTTTTGACGACAAAGGCCGCAGTCGCCAACGGGCGTCCTTACATCAATCTTGATGATATTCCGGGCACCGTGGCCCTGATTAACCGATACCTCACCCGCACCGACTGGCCGATTGCCCCCGGAAAAAGTTATCAAGGGAAATTTTATGCGGGGAATCCGGATCGTATCACCCAGCTCAGCCTGAACATCATCGAATACGTGCGGGCCAGCGAAACCCCGGCCACCGCATTGGATATGGGAATCACCGTCCCCATCCGCGGAACCATGAGCGGTTCCACCTTTGTGGTGAACGGGACAACCGGATCGGCCAACTCGTTTCGTGGAATGAACCGCGGGCCGCGTCTCACGGAACTGGCGATGTGGCGAGCCGGCACCCTCAACCCCGATGGCACCCGCACCTTCCGCATTTTTCTTGAAGTGCACCTGCCAGCCAACATAGGGCTTGCCTCGATTGATCTCACCAGGCTGAGCCGCTATACCGACGTCAATTCCTCGATGAATCCAGCACGAACACCTGTCACCGCTGCCAACTGTTTTCCCGATGCCATTCTCCCGGCCGGGGAGTATCGATTGATCACCTGGACGCAAAATCTACCGGCCAACACATGGCCAACGGGTGAAGCCAGGTTGCGCTTGGCAATCTTCAACCAGCAAGCACAGCCGGCGGCGATTGACCTTGCCCCATTGGAGTCACTGCCAGTCGGATCTCCCACGACTTCGATCCCCATTCCCATCACCACCGGCACAACGGGTGCTACCACCGCGACGGCTGCACAGGCTATTGCCGAGATCACGCGCTCTGTGGAGGTGGATGATCCGCTTCTAAACGGGCGCTCAACCGACTGGGTGGTCAGTGCCTCCGGTCATACACTGGCTGGGGCCAATTCCATCCGCACCGTGGGGCAACCTGCTGTGACGTCTTCGCCCGAGCAGGATATGGATAAGCAAGGCAACATCACGGATGTGGGAATGGTTCATCCCGCGCCGGCGGGAACCGTCGGAAACCTGGCCGGGGCGGTTCAATCGATTGCGGAGTTGGGTCATATTCACACGGGGATACAGGTGGCGGCCGCCAGCCAGCCGGGCACCCCTTGGAGAACGTTGCGGTTGCAACCCAGGCATCCGAATGCCGTGACTTCGGACACTTTGCCGGACTGGGCGATCCTGGACGTTTTTGCACTGCCGTCCGCCAACCTGAGCGACCCTCTCATCAATCCTTTCCCCGGCTCCTCCGGCGGGAAAATCAATCTGAACAGCCGGATTCAACCGTTTGCTGCAACGCTGACCCGGAGCCTTCCGCTCGAAGCTCTTCTGACAGACCTGACCAATCTGCCCACCGGATTTGATCCGAATCTCATCGCTGGCAATATCATTGATCGGGTTCCTTCCAATGAGTCGATTGCCCAAGGCCGGTTTTTTGATACCAGCCCGGAGGCGGTGTTTTCCCATCCCGCCGAGGTGATTGAAGCGGCTGGCATGGCGGATCGGGGCGAAAGCTCCGAGCAGGTTCTTAAGCAAGTCATCGACCATTTGAGAGTTAAGGGAAGTGTTTTCACCATCTATTCCGTTGGGCAGGCCCTGGTGCAGGAACCGGACGGAGGGATTGTGGTGCGCGGCGAGGACCGGCGGATGACCATGCTGGAACGCCGAGAAACAGGAACGGCTCCAGCAGTTGTCACCTTCCGCACGATTCTGTCCAAACCCTTAAATCGGTGAGCAGCTCCGCTTGCCCGATACGATGCGCCCAATGCAGTTGAAGTCGCCCCGGGGTCGTTTCTCCTTCGCGGCCCTCATGCGGTGGGCGGCCATCCTGGTTTTGTTGGCTGGCTTTGGGTTGGTCCTTCGCGATGTGTGGCCCCATCGAACAACGCGTTTCATTATCGACGCTGATCAACGCATTGTCATTTACCATGGGGTTAACATCGCCAATCACTCCAAATCCACACCGGACCGCGTCCCTCTCACAACCCGGGAGGACTTTCAGTGGTTGCATGGGAAGGGGTTCAACCTTGTGAGATACCTGATCTTTTGGGAAGCCATCGAGCCGGAGCGTGGAAGGATCGATCATGAATACCTTCGCAAAACGATGGAGCGCGTGGACCAGTTGGAAGGATTGGGCATCGATGTGCTGCTTGATTTTCATCAGGACCTCTACGCACAGCGGTTCGGAGGCAATGGGTTTCCGGAGTGGACAGTCAACGAGGGGGGGAAACCTTTCACTCGTCAAACCCCATGGCATCGCAACTACTGGCAGCCTGCTGTTTGGCATTCCTATGACACCTTCTGGCGCTCGCGGGATCTTCAAGACCGTTACGCTGAGGCCGTGATGCTGGTCCTGCGGTTGGTGGAAGATCGACCGAACGTGATTGGTCTCGACATCATGAATGAGCCCTGGCCCTGGAAGGGGCTGGGTTTTGAGAGGCGGATGTTGGGTCCCTTCTATGCGCGAATTGCTGAACTCCGAGAGAACGAGAAGCTTCGCGTGCCACTGTTTTTTGCTCCCATGTTGCCAACTAACACCGGGTTCCGTTCGGGCCTTCGTGACGCCCCCGGAAAAGACAGCGTTTTTGCCATTCATTATTATGACGCCATGGTTGATGGAGGAGCCCCCTATCGCTGGTGGAATTGGCTGCTGATGTGGCGCACTGTGCGTGTCAAAGTCGGCGAGGCCGAGCGCATGAAGGTGCCGTTATTTGTTGGCGAATTTGGGCTTCCCTCCTCAAACCCGGGTTTTCACAAATACCTTGGCGACTTCACAGGGCTTCTTGAGCAGCGGGGCGTCGGCTGGGCGTATTGGTCGTATGACAGGGGCCCGTTCGGATTTCTCGACCCAAAGGGAGAACCTGGCCCGGCGCTTAAGTCGCTGGTGCAGGTTTATGCTCAGCGCATTGCGGGCCGGCGTCCAAAGATCGAGAGAACCACCCAGACCTTCCAACTGAGTTATGATCCCATTTCAACAACCGCACCCACCATCATTTTCCTGCCCCCCTCCCTCACAATCCGGACAATCACGATCAATGGCCGGGAAATCTCGAAACCCTCAGGCAGCGAGCTCCGGCACGCAAACCCCAAGACGCACGAACGTCAAACCATTCGGATCGAGTGGGAATAAAAAAGTCAGGGTGTCTTTGTGAGCGTGAAATTATCGATGACAACAATGCCGCGAAGGGCTTTGAGTGCAGGATCGAACGAGGAGCGGGCGTCGATCGCCCAGCGGGCTGCGCTCGCATCCAGGACTTCGCCATTATCGACCACACCGGTCAAGGTGATGTCCCGGATGCCATCGTTGAATACCGCCGGTGAGGATTGGCCATCAGAGCCAATGGAATAAAGGGTGAGAGAGTATTTGAATTCCCCGTTGGCCGGGGCTTTTTGGAGGACAAGCACAAGCCGGTACCATTCCCCTTCCATCAGAGCGTCGGGGGCAAGCTCAAGTGTTTCCAAGTCGGTCGAGTCGCTTCGCATTCGAAGAACAAATGAGGGGCTTCCCTCGGGACGGTAGAGACTTCCGGCCACATTTTTGCCACGCTCGATTGTCAGAGCACTTGCACTTACATTCAGCGTGAAGCCGAGCGTCAGAACAGTCAGGGCGTCGGACTCCGGGCGGACTTTCAAGTCCACCGAGGTGGAGATTGTGCTCCCTTCCGGCAGCACGCCGAGATTGATCTCTGCGGGGGTGGCCTGCTTGCCGGTCCAAAATTGAGCTCCGATGCCAGGGCTCACCCCCACAGCGCCGGAATCATTGACTCCCTCCCGTGGTGCATAGGGAAACGTTGAGGGCTCTCCGTCAAACGTCCGAAAGTGTTCAAAAGCGGTTGATCCCGGACCTTTGTCAAAAGTTTCGGAGAACCCGAATTCTCCGGCAGGGAGAGATGAGGTGATTGCGAGGCAGGCCGCCAGGAGAGCGGGGATTTTCATTTTTTAATTTTGGGGCTTCTGTCCGCGCCAACGGGGATAGTCAGGGACTTCCAGGGTGTCTGATGATCCAATGCTGCCATCGGCGTTTTCTACATTCGCGTAAGCAACGATTTGTTCACCCGGAGTTAGCGCCGGGAGCCTTGTCTGCCAAAGCGTTCCTTCCAGCACGGCCGGAATAACCTCCCACGGGGGGTCTTCCTTCCACCGGAATCCGCTCAAAGGCATGCGCTTGACCACAAAGGAAACATTCGGTTCTGGGTCCTTGCTGTCAACAGTCGTCGAAAGTAACAGCTCGTTACCTTCCACATTCGCGGAGGGAGTTTCCGCAACCGGAAATGCGGCAGAAACCCCAAGGATGCTCTGAAAGTATTTCATGGGAAGCGTTTCAACGTTCACGGTGGAATGGTTATCATTGGGAATCATGATCAAATGCTTCGGGCCGGGGAGCTGGCGATAGCTCTCAAGGACGATGGGCATCCAAAAGAAAATGTCGTCAGTACCGGAGAGCATCAGGACATTCGCACGAATGGCCGGAAAGCCATGTTTGGGATCCAAGGCGGCCAGCCACTCATCTTGCTGGTCTTTGGGCGTGAGCGAAAGAGGACCAAAGTATCCGCCGAAGTAGCCCGGCATGTCACGAATGAAGGCATTTCCATATTTCACCGAGACCCCGCGAATTTTTGGATCAAGGCCCACGGCCATCAAAGTGAGGTGCGCTCCCGCGGATGTGCCGGACAGAAACAAATTCTCTGAATCCACTTCCGGTTGGTTCCTGAGGAATTCCAGCCCGCGGAGAATGAAGCGCACCGCATTCGTTAGGAGGTCTGTTTCGACCCCGTGAATGGCAAACTTGTTTTCCCCGAGCTTTTGAGCCATTGGGCCGGGACTCGAAACTTCCGAATAGGGCGGCTGGCGGGGTTTCTTGCGTTCGGCAGCCGGCCCGGCCCAGTCGAGAGAGAGACAGGCAAAGCCGTTCCGCGCATAGTTCACAGCCCCATCCTTCTTGAGCACCCCGAGGTTGGCACCATGAATTAAGACAACCCCTGGAAAACGGTCTCCGGTGGCAGGCCGCGCATAGAAAGCGTAAATCCGAGTCGGTTGGCCGTTGAAGGGGGCCCCCTGAAAAGTCAGTTCGCTGAGGACAACGCCCTCTTCCGTTTTTTCTGACAAAATTTTTACCTCTGGCGGCAGGGCGGAAAAATCCTCCACGTCAAACAAGGCAGCCCGGGGATCAGCCCAAGCGGTTGCTGTCAAACACAGTGCGGTGACAACAAAAAAGGAGCGTGGCATCGGGGTGAGTTCTTGGGATGGGACGCTAGGGTCTGGATGGCGAACGAAACCATGCCATAAGCGATTTCACTTCATAAAACAGAGGGAGTTATGGGATAAAGACTCAAAAGTGGCACACCGGATTTTTCCAGACATTCCGAATGTGATGAGTGGGCGATCGTCGATTGAATGATATCTCAGAGCGGCACCGGGTGACTCCGTGCCGCCCCAAGAAAAACGCTCCTTCACCGACCCCTCATGGGATGGAAACCCGCGAGCGGGTTCTTGCCGCGAGAGCAGCAAGGCCAAACATCGCCAAGATGGCCGTGCTTGGCTCGGGAACCACGTTGAAGTTGTCGAGGGCGATAAGACCGGTGTCGCTAGCTGTGTCCCGGGCATCGATTGCCCACTGGATGTCCGTGGCGGCGTAGAGAGCACTGTTGGTGAGCGTGCCGGTCAATTGAATATTATTCGTGCCGTCGTTGAAGATAACTGGCGTTGACGTCCCTGCAGAACCGATCGAGAAGAGCGTCAGATTGTAACCGAACTGGTTAACTGTCGCACTTTTTGTGATATCGAGAGTTAGCCGATACCAATCATTGGAGGTCAGTGCGCTTTGGGCAAAGTCCAATGTCGCCGTGTTTCCCGAATCGCTTCGCATTCTCAATGTGAAGTTAGAGCTGTTATTTCGTATAACGCCCCCTGCGATGTTTTTGCCACCGGCAAGGGTCATTGCGCTGGGGCTGTTGTCCGTTGTGAACCCAAAAGTCGTTGTTGTTAATAAGGTTGAGGTCGTATTGATGCGCATGTCGATGGATGTGCTATATGTGCCACCAGCACCCAGGGCACTAAAATCAAAGTTCGTTTCGGTGGTGCCAGTCCCGATCCGATAAAAGTTGTTCACGCCTGCAGCTGTTGGCGCGATCCCACCACCCCCGCCGGTTCCCGCCGTGGCTGACCACGGGAGCGTCGATCCCAGACCGTCGGACTGCTTGTAATTGGCCAACGCGACGTTCGCAGGTCCAGTGTTGAAGTCAGATGAGAAATTTGTGATGACCTGAGCGCTGAGAAGTTGAGCGCTGCAAATCAAGGCGGGAAGGATGAGGATGTTTTTCATGGTGAGGGTGATGGGGTTTGTGGGTGTCGTTCTTTGAATGACGGGAAAACTTTGCCCCATTCCTGTTTTCCAACAACCTTTTCGAAATTTTACCTGTAAAGTTGACGGTTAGCCAACATGCCGGGTGGTGGCACCGGTTTTCCACTGGCCAGCCACCAAGGTGATTCTGGCATGCTGGGGAGGACCGGATTCGTTTCGGTGCATCAGCGCCACCACAAGGTCCACAGAGGCCCGACCCACCAACGGCATCTGGGGGTCGATCCCGGAGATCTCCGTTTGAGACTCCGTGAGGTTCAGGTTGATAAAGCCCATATCCCGGGGCACGGAGTAACCCGGGCGGATGAAATCAGCTCTCACGTCACCCACGGAAAGCAACACGTCGGGGTGATGTCGTTTCAGCCATTTGGCGACGGCCTTTTCCTCGATGGCCGAGGCAGGATGATAAGGTGGAATCACGGCAATCTTTGGCCGATATCGCTGAAAAGCCAGAAAAGCGGCGACGTATTGGTAGTTGGTCCGCAGGTTGGCGCCATGGCTGATCAAAAGTCCCGGGCGCCTGTAACCCAGAGCCTCGGCATTCTCCAAGGCGGTCCATGCGTTCATGTACTGATCCGAGGCCGCACGATTCAGAGCAGGATGGTGCAGGGTGTGGCCAAGGGTGGATGCGCTGTAATGCTCCCATGGAAAATCCAGAATCGGATCGTTGGATCGCAAAGGAAGGACGATCACCCCCCGGATGCCCCGCGCCCGGAAGATGCGGTGGAGTCGCTCGGCTGAGATCCCGGATTCCTCATGGATTGAGAACATCTCCGCATGAAAGCCGAGCTCCGAACACCGCTCCTCAATGCCGGAAATCATCGCTCCATAAAACTCCGTCTTTCGCAAGGCGGACTCGCTGCCATACGCATTCAGCAAGGCAATCGGATACACCGCCCCCTCCGATTTGCGAACGGCCCGTTGGGCCATGAGCGCGGAGACCAATGGATTGGGCCGGTAACCCATCTCTTTTGCGATCGCGCGAACGCGCTCCCCCAGTGCCACGGAGACATCGGCACTGTTTCTCATGGCCAAGGAAACCGTCATCCGTGAAACGCCCGCCACATCGGCGATTTGCTGCATGGTGGGGGGAGTCTTCATCAGAAAACGGAAACCTTCCCGGCGATATGTGGCAAGCCAATTTTACATGTAAAGAGCTCAATCTATTGAGGAGGTGCAGGTTGTGACTTCTTATGAGTTGTCGTGATCAGTGAGAGAGAAATTGAGCAAGGAGCGGTCTGGGATCGATGGGGAAACCGCGTCCACAACCCGCCGCCGATCCGGGTGAATCCCCGGGACGGTCGAATGATGACCCCCCCGATGGAACAGGCCTGCTTTTGCACGAAGGCTGATGGTTACCGGGGAATCTGGTGGGGGCAGACCACCACAAACGATGAGTATGTCTACAAATACTCCGGAGGGCTTGGCACGTATCCGGTTCAGAACGCTCCGTTTGCCGTGTATTCCCGGGAAGTTAATAAGACGTTCTTTGTTTGGGGCGGGGCAACCGCTGATGGCTATCTTGAGGCAGATTCGAGGGCTTCGCGGTGGGATTGCGGGCCGGGGGAATTGCTCCACATGGTGAGTTTTTATAATCACAAAACAGGAACCGTTCCCTGTCCCACCATCCTTTTGGACAAGTGGACCGCGGATCCGCATGACAATCCCGTGATCAGTATCGATGATGATGGGTACCTCTGGATTTTTTCACCCTCGCACGGGCATTGGACAACCCCATCCTACATTCATCGAAGCACGGCTCCTTACAGCATCGAGAAATTCACCACAATCCATGAGGGTCTTTTTGCCTATCCGCAGGTGTGGTGGACCAAAGGCGCCGGTTTATCATTCTTCCAGACAAAATATGCGGCCGAGGGGGATGCCACTTCGGACCGCGGAATCTTTTATCGTCACAGCCCGGATGGGTTCATAATGGGAGAGGACGTTTGTCTCGGCTGTCTGGAGTTGGGCCATTATCAAGTCACCGCGGAACGTGAAGGCATCGTGGCATCCGCTTTTGATTATCATCCGCGCGAGGGAGGCTTGGAAGCGCGCACCAACCTTTATTATGTCAGGTCTGCTGATTTTGGAAAAACCTGGACGACGGCGAATGGTCAACCACTGGAGCTCCCGGTTCAAAGCATCCACCATGCCGCGTTGGTTCGCGATTTTGAGGCCGAGGGACTGCTTTGCTATATCAAGGACATGGTTTTGGATCAGAGCGGAAATCCCCACATCCATTTTGTGACATCAAGATCCTGGAAACCCGGGCCGGAGAGTGGAGCCAAGACCTGGCAGGTGGCTTCCTTCTCAGGGGGCGAGTGGCATTATGAATGCATCCTGGAAAGTGATCACAATTATGACATGGGCTGCCTGTATCTGAATGAGGATGGTTCGCGCAGCATCATTGGAACGTCGGGGCGAGGGCGCCAAATATTCAACACCGGAGGAGAAATCGAGCTCTGGTCACAGCCTGCCTGTGGCCAGCCATGGCAGCGGGAGCGTGTTCTGACCCACGCGAGTCCCTTCAATCACTCCCACCCCCGTCGCCCGCTGAATGCCCACCCGGAATTCCGTGCCTTTTGGGTGGATGGGCATGCGCGCCGTCCATCTCCTTCCCGCCTCTTTTTTAGCGATGCCAAAGGGCATGTGGTCAAAGTGATGCCGGAGCACATGCCAAATTCCAACGAGGCTCCCGCCCGGGTTTTTGTTCAAGCTTGAGCCAGCCGTTTTTTAGAACCCGCTGTTTTTGCTGAGTCAGAGCTGAGCGTGATTAATTGGAAGCGGCATTGATCGTGCGCGCGTCCATGTCGCGCAAAGCCGGCGGGAATTGATTCAGCTTAATGTAGAGTTTCAGAAGGGCAGCGTTCTCAAGGAAGGAACGGGCCGCTCGGATATGGCCTCTTTCGAGTGCGGCTTGGGCGCTGGCCAATTGTTTTTGAACGGCACTCAACTCTATTGGCTCAAGCTTCCCGGGGGTCGATTCATCTACAATTTTTCGCTCGAGCTCCGCAAGCCATGCCACTTGAGCTGTGACCATCTCAATCGCCTTGGCCGGCACGTGGACGGCTATGGAGGCGATTTTATTGGAAGCCGTCGTTTTCCACAGTCGCATTTCGTAAGGCTGAAGGGACAGGCTCATCGCATTATCGGCAAGATCAACGGATGAGCCATCGATCACACGGGTCACCTGGTCAGCCGAGCTGAAGGCCATGGTGAGAGGGATGACATACCGCTCCCGATTGACCGCGTAGAACCAACGTTCTTCCCCGACAGTGGTTTCCCACACCGCCACGGGATCGCGGGCTTCAGGCCGCGGAGTGAAAGGAACCGCAGGTAGCTGACGGTATTCCTGCACAAACCGGCGGGTGAGAGGTTGGCCGAGGGTGTTCGAGTTCCCGCCATCCCCCAGCAATTGGGCATCGGCTTCCGCCAGAGCCAGTGCCCACCGCTCGTTGATCTGGTGGCCCACAGGATTGGCCACGCCGGACATCCAGCCATGGGGGGCATTTGCGGGATAACCAAGTTGCTCGTTGGGCGTGACCACCTTGGTGGCTTCCACATAGGCCTGCGTGAAGAAAAAATTGCTTCCGGCACCGGCCTCTTTGAATTTGATGAGGAAATCCGGATCAACAAGGCGATCCCGCATCTCCTGAAGTGCGAGTAACTTTTTGTTTCTTCCATACCGGTGATTGCCCTGAATAATCGTGAGGCCCTCCAGATGACCGAGAGCCTTAAGATCGACGCCCATGCCCGGCAGTCGATCCACAGGAGGAGACACGTCGGTGAATACCTCAAGGTCAGGATCCACCTCCCGAACCATCGCCACAATGCGACGATACAAATCTGTGACTTTGTCACAGCGCCACTGAATCCACTCCGCCTGCTTGTTTTTCAACAACCATTCTGCGCGATGCGCAAAGCGTTCTTGATCGGCGGGGTCCACCGGCACCTGGATTCCCGTCTCCTTTTCAAAAAGGGCCACAGTGAAATCATCATATCCCCAATCGAGAGAATGGAAATTGATAAGCCCGGGATTCGCCCACTCCATCACGCGGAGCGCGATCCCGCGGAAGGCAGGTAACTCATGGTATTGCTCCACAAACTCGCGCAGCATTGCGAGGTACCACTCCTGATTGAGGGGATGGGCGGGGTTGTAGCCGCGATGGGGGGCGTTGGGAAACGCTCCTTTTTTATTCCGCAGGATGTTAGGAGCTTCTTCCGGCGTTTTCCCGGAAAGCCAACCCACTTCCCGGGCCTCGGGAGCAAAACCCGCCACCATTCCAACGCCGTACTTTTCTGACAACAACAAGATCAAACGGACAATGTCAAAGGTCGTGGGCTGATTAAAATCGCGATTATAATATGAGGGATACATGGCCATCTGATAGATCGCCACGGTCGGCAGGACCATATTCGCCCCCATGAATGCTGATGTTTTCAGCCATTGATCCGTGCCGCGCAAAATGTCAGGGATGGAATTTTGTGAACCCCCGAAAGCTGTTAAATAGGAGAGGCCTTCTTCATACCATTGCACAAAAGGGCGTCCATTTGGCTCGTGACCCGGCGTGGGATGCAGCGGACTTGTCACTTTGAAAACACGAATTCTGGAAGCGGCAGCGCGGGATCCGTTTTGCGGGGTGATGAGTGTGACCCTCCAGTCCCGCCCGGTGGGCCAGATGAAAAAGGA
Organism: Terrimicrobiaceae bacterium; assembly: GCA_041738805.1. GTDB lineage: Bacteria > Verrucomicrobiota > Verrucomicrobiia > Chthoniobacterales > Terrimicrobiaceae > JAJTZA01. The sequence continues at coordinate 42,890 of JBGSPC010000190.1, forward strand.
AAGGGTGTTCATCTCATGAGAAAGGGAAAACTCGCCGCCGGCATCCGCACCAATGCCGGTTGAATAAGGAAAATGATCCACCGTTCCGATCTCCGGCATACCCTGACGAATCTGCACAATCATCGATCGGTAGGTGTCATCGGGATAATCCACCTCCACCAGGTAAGGGCCTTCCAGATCCGGCAATTTTACTTTGTAAGAAAACCAGCTGGGCTTTTCTGCATTCATGTTCTGCAAATAGCCGGCATCGCCCGATTCCCGATAGCTTCCAAAACTGCGCTCCACAATGCGGGACGTCTCCCCGTTATTAAAATCCGGCTCGCGAGCCACGACATCGATCTCTTCGACCAGCTTGCGGGTCACATCTTTCAAGGATGGTGCCACAGGAGTTGTGTCCACCACAACCACATCCAGCGGAGCAATTTTTTCGTCGGAAACCGGTTTGCCTTTTTCGAGGAAACTGACACGAAAGACCCCTTCAGCCATGAGAGGGATGTGTCCAACGATGGTCTCCGGCTTGTCGGAAGGTGCAATCGGGATCTGATGTTCTTTCACCACTTCGCCGCTTTGCTTGTTGTGCAACTGAACGGACAGCTCTGATGCGGTGGTGCGCGCCCCTGCGTGAACTCTGAGTGGAAGACTTTCGCCTTTTCGAAACACGGTGTGATTGGCTTCCGGCGCACAACGCACCGTGTTCTCAAGGTTTTCGTCCAGGATTTCACGAATCACAATTTCATGAATCGGCCCGAATCCACGCCATTGCTGTTTCTCAATCCGAAGCGAGTTTTTCCCCGTCTCAAGCCAAACGCTGCCCGCTTTTTGTCCGGCCCCCGGCACCAGTTGGATCGTCTCATTGACAACAAACTGATTCGCTTTTGCCTGGTCATCGATCGAGATCTCATACCAGGCGGTTCTGGGGACTTCGAATTCGTACTCCACCCAGCCTTGGATCCGGCCACGCCCTTTTTCCGTCTGATTACGGCGTGGATCAGGACGACCGGAAAGGTTTTTGATTTCCTTGATGCGTTGGAGGGAGGCCGGATCGCGGAAGGCGTGGCTCTTGAATTCCGTTGCGGGAATTGTGAGCGACCACCCGGGTTTCGTGTCAACCCCGGCGCTTTCTGTTGCCAAGGACCCTGAGGCCAGGATGCCAAAAGCCAAAACGACTGCGGGTTTGCACCTGGAAAAACGAAAATGGCGGGGTGAGGTGATCATGGTCTCTAAGGGAAACGTTTGGGTGGATGTGAAAGAAGGAAACCAACCCTGTCAGCTGATTTAGCAAACACAAAAAAGCAATGTCTTTACGCGTAAACAGCGGGGCATTATTCAGACGTCAAGCGTCAGAACAAGCGTAGCCATTGATTCCATGGCAGCTCTGATAAAAAACGGCCTCTTCCTATGTGGCGGAGAGGATCGTCGCAGCCCGTGAGTTCACCTCCTGAGTTTTTTCAAAGCGGTAATGACATCCCTGGTTTTGAAGGACACCACCCCCGACTTTTGAAGAGCTCTCACCGATGGCGGTTTCTTGAAATCCGGGGGGGACAGCTTTTGGTCAGGTCCTGAGCGTCTGAAAAAATCTATTCAGCAAATCGGTCGATGTTTTTCCGAAGCCGTGCCAGAGCCTCAAGATACTTCGGGGGGAGGAGGCCGTGTTTGTCGGGACCAACATCCAGCAACAAATTGGCGCCCCGGCTCACACTCACGAGATACATGCCAAGCAACTCCTGATCACTGCGGGGTTGGTCTTCCTCAGTAAAAAACCATTCGGCCCCAATCGGATCACAGACTTCGCCCGGCACATAATATGATTGTCCTTCGATGTCCCTCCACGGCTTGTGGCCGTGGTGACTGTTTGGCAGGAAGCGCTCGATGGCGATGAGGTCGGATGGCCATGCCTTGTCCACGGGAAGATAAGACCCGTCGCTGATCCCCGTGTTCATCATGATAACGGCCTCAGGCTGCAACCTTGCAATTTCGTTGTAGAGCTCCGTGCGAAAACACCGGGGGAGAACGGAGGGAATGTCGATCCACACCTCACCAATGGCCCCATAATTGGTCATTAACTCAATCATCTGCGACATCTGGAAATCGCGGTATTCCCGTGTGGTGTAGGACAGCTGGACCGCCCCATTCCGGCCTCCGCCCATGCTCAGAAGCTCTTTTTCGTAGACCGCTGTGTCTGTCGGTGTGAGCGACCCGAAACGGTGGTGGTTGTCCCACGAGCAATAATACAGTCCGGGAATCACCCCGCGCCTGGAACAGGCCGTCACGAAGGCCTCCACAACGTCTGTGGTGTTGCCGCTATTGCCCACATGATAATCCGTGAACTTTGTGGGCCACAGGCAATGGCCTGCCACATGTTTCGTGGTGAGCACCGCATATTTCATGCCCGCATCGCGCGCCACACAAATCCATTGGTCCACATCAAGTTTGTCCGGTGCATACAGAGTTGCCGGCACGTTTCCGCCCGGAAGCTCACACCCCTCAAACGTGCTCATGCCGAAGTGAAGGAACATCCCGAAGCGCAGGGCTTCCCACGCCTTTAACTTTTCAATCGAGAGCCGCTGAGCTCCTTGTTTGGTGGTTGATGAGGACATCTGGTCGATGGGATGAAGGCGGTTCACAGGACACATTTGAGAGGATTCATGAAACCGGCCGCCGTGACTTATATCTGCCGTATCGGCATCCCGCAAAGCTGCATTGACTTTACATGTAAATCAGGGTGCCTGTGGCAATTGTGTCCCGGTTGATGCTTCTGACAGCCGTTGCGGCGTGCTACGGGTATGCCGCCCCGGATGATCTCCAATGAGTCTTGCTGGAGCTCCTTAAATCCACTAACCGGTTTTATGAATGATGTGGCAATCACGACTTATGGCAGATCCAAACAGCGACATGATCACAAGTGCAAACGCTTTTGCCGGATGGTTGCAAGACGCTTCGTGTTTGTCACCTTGACAACCTGCATGGGGAGCATGATGGGACATGAGGAAATGAGAGTCAAAACACCCGCGGATGGAGTGCCCCCAACAGGTCCTGCCAATCCTTCTTCACCGTGGAATATCGCGGCCCTTAGTCAGCCCCCGCAAAGCTATCCCGCGGAGGGAATGGCAGCTCCTGAAGTCCATGCGATTTATTATGATGGCCCTCCCTTCCAAGGAAAACCCACGAGGGTGTTTGCTTGGTATGGAATTCCAAAATTAATCCCCGGGGAAAAGGCTCCGGCAATGGTCCTCGTGCACGGAGGAGGAGGCACAGCATTTGCCGACTGGGTAAGATTGTGGGTCTCTCGTGGCTACGCGGCCATTGCGATGGATTTGTGTGGAAGCCTTCCAAAGCGCATCGATGACAAATGGCAGCGCCACGATTGGGCCGGGCCTCCGGGATGGGGAGGATTCGACCAGATGGATTGGCTGCAGGCAGACCAATGGAGTTTCCATGCTGTTACAAATATCGTATTGGCAAACTCTCTCTTGCGCTCAATGCCGGAGGTTGATCCGGAGCGGGTTGGCATCACGGGCATTTCCTGGGGTGGGTATCTGACCTGCATCGTTGCTGCGATCGACCAACGATTCAAAATGGCGGTGCCGGTTTATGGGTGCGGCTTTCTTATGGATGACACCGCCTTCACCGACAGGCTCAAGCTCCTCGGTCCGGAAAAATGCCGTCAATGGATGCAGTGGTGGGATCCCGGCAGCTATTTATCACAAGTCAGGATGCCCATGCTCTGGGTGACCGGCAGCAACGACTCCCATTATCCCCTGAATGCCCTTCAGCAATCGTATCGCCTCACGACCGGTCCGCGAACGCTGACTGTCAAACTGCGAATGCCACACGGTCATGGCGGTCCGGGCGAAAACCCGGAGGAGATCCATTTTTTTGCGGAATCACACTTAAATCACGGAACACCTCTGACAAAAATCCGGGGACAAGGACGTGAAAAAAATTGTGCCTGGGCAAATTATGAAAGTGACTCAAAAATTGTTAAAGCGGAACTTAACTACACCAAAGACGAGGGGGATTGGAGAAAACGTGAATGGGACAGCATTCCTGCTCAGCTTAGTCATGAAAAGAAATTGGTTTTGTCCTCGATTCCCGAAGGATCACGGGCTTATTATTTCAATCTGACAGATGAACGGGGGCTAGTGGTTAGTTCTGAGCATGCAGAGGTTCCCCCCAATCTGTGAATCCCGGGATGAATGCGGCCGCAGAATCAGCGTCTCCAAAATCATGAAAATATTTGCACCCATCCTTCTGGCTGCGCTCCCCTTTGTTTCAACGGCCAGTGCCCAGTTTGCGTTTCAAGTTGGTCGTGCCTCTCCAAACATGTGTTTTCAGCCCGCTCGACCGCAGGTTTGCTGGAGTGCGGGCCGATGGACTTCCCCGGGCTGGGGGTGGAATAACGGGTGGAACAATTTTGGTTGGGGAGCAGGCGGCGTCTTCATCACTTACGGAAATCCACGGCCGGGAATCTCCTCCGGATTCGGGACAATCCGGGTTCCTGAAACCCGTGTCCACCGGGTCCCGCCGCCCATCCAACTCACCGAACCGCTAGTGATCCATGAGGGTACGTCGTTTCGTTGGAGGCGATAAGACGGAGGCTTTTTCGATTGGGAAGCCATCCAAGAGATGAGTCATACCCGATGAATGATCAAGCAAGGCTACCGCCTCCCCAAGTCGCAGCTGATTGGTGGGCGGTAGCATTGTGAAACGCGCCCGAAATGCTGTCATTCACCCTGAAAAAAAATTTGACGAATATGGCCAAACGCCCAAAGGTTTTGGTCACCGGAGCGGCTGGGAATATCGGAAGTTATTTTGTCAAAGAGTCCAACCACCGTTACGACCTTCGACTCTTTGTCCACACCCTCGATGATAGGGCAAAGGCCCTGAATGAGTTCGGCGAAGTGATAAACGGTGACCTTTCTGATGAGGGAACAGCAAGGAAGGCCTGTGGGGGAATGGATGTTGTGTTGCACCTCGCGGGCGTCCCGGATGCCTTTGCAAAATGGGATGACCTCCTTCCGGCAAATATTTTGGCGTCTTACCATCTCTTCACCTCTGCAGTGGAAGAAGGCTGCAAAAAAATCATTTTTGCCTCCTCCATTCATGCTGTCTCTGGATATCCCGCCGGGGTTCAGGTCAAAACCACCGACCCAGTGAACCCCGGTGACCTTTATGGTGTGACCAAATGTTTCGGTGAGGCGATGGGGAGGTATCTTTCCACTCAGAAGGGAATCGCATTCCTTGCTTTGCGCATCGGAGCATTCCAACCCTCCGATGAGCCCTCGAAAGGCGGCTCGATGGCCAATGCCGATGGTTTTGTTTCCCGGCGAGATCTCCAGCAACTGCTCGAACGTTGTTTGGATGATCAAAAGCTCCAATTCGGGATTTTCCAGGCCCTCAGCGGCAACACCTTCAATCGCATGGACATTTCGGACGGTGCGGAACTGCTCGGATACCTCCCCATAGACGATTTTTTTGAAAGTCATCCCGAGTTGAAAGAAACGGGCATCAGCCGTGAAGTCCGTGCTCACAATCTTTCGGATAAATCTCCTGAGGATCGCGATCCTCAGCCCTGAGAATGAGCCCCGAATTAGAGGCAGAATTCACAGTTCTCCTACAAACTTTGGTGGCTATGGTTTTGGGGGGAGTCGTGGGATGGGAACGCGAAGCTTCCAGAAAGTGGGCGGGATTTCGTACGCACATGATGGTTTGCCTTTCCTCCATGCTTTTCATCAAATTGGGCCAACTGCTCATTCAGGACAGCATGGGAGGTTTTCCGGCTGAATCGTTTCGTGCGGACCCGGCGCATCTCCTCACGGCCATTGCCACTGGAGTCGCGTTTTTGGGAGCAGGAACGATTTTTCGTGATGCCTCGAACCACCAAATGCTGGGTCTCACCACGGCAGCCTCCCTGCTCGTGGTTGCCTCGATTGGTATCGCTGTGGCCATCGATAAATACGTCATTGCGGTTGGAAGCACATTGATCGCTCTGTTCATTCTTAACGTCTTACGGATGTGGGAATCAAAGTTGATCAAAAATCAATCAGCGCCCACCACTCCCGAAAAATCCCCACCAAGTTAAACAATCGCCAAGGTGGCCCTGAGCATCCAGTAAGAACATGCCCTGACGTCTGTCGCGAGGTTCCTGAGCGATACCATGCTGTTATGAAAATACTACCATGCTTCTCCGTGATCTTTATCGCGGCTGCCGCGCCGTGTTCACTGGTCGCCCAACAAATTCAACCCGTTTATCAAGGGACAACAACCAACCAACCCTCCAACCAACTGAATGGACAACAGCCTTCAAACACGCAGGCCACCCCTCAGAGCAGCTCGGGTGTTTCGCCGGCACCTGTTCCCTCACCGAACCCTAATCCAACGGTTTCCCCAACTCCCGTTCCGCTCCCATCACCACAGCCTTCGGCGTCTCCCGAAGCCAATTTTGATCCAAAAACTGGAAGGGATCCAAACGTGGGATTGGATCCAAGAACAGGAAGGGATCCGGACACAGGTCTGGATCCGAGAACCGGAAATCCAAAAACCAGCACAGGAACCGGGTTGACCCCTGATCGTGGAACTGGAACTGGAACTGGAACTGGAACTGGAACTGGAACTGGAACTGGAACTGGAGCCGGAACTGGAGCTGGAGCTGGCCAATAAAATTCGGCGGTAGAAATCCAAGGATCCGCCTGCAGCGTGAGGAGATCAATCCGAGCGCTGCAGGCTTTCGTTTTTTGTTGAGGTCATTCTTGAGATTTTGTTTGACCACATGCAGGGGAAGGTACGAGTTGGCGCGATACCACAATGTCTCCAACTCCCTCATCCTCAGAAACCGAGCTGGTATGGTCTTTTCCGATCTCCCGCCCTCAGGCTGGCATCTTCCTTGGCAATGGAGTCCAAGGCGTCATGGTTTGGGGGAGTGAGAGCATTTGCCTGACGGTTGGGCGGGCGGGCTTTTGGGATCATCGCGGGGGGGAGCCATTTCTGCCGCCGGCCACTTTCAACGAGCTCAGGAAGGTTGTGGATGCGGGAGATCCTTCGGCTTTGACCGGAATGTTTTCCGAGCAAGCGAAACCCGGAGCACTTGCCCTTAAGCCCAAACAGTATGGATGCGGGCGGCTGGAAATATCATTCGGCGAGCTCTGGTCTCCGCGACGAGGCGTCCTCTCATTGGCCGAAGGCAAAGTGACGATTGAGATGGCCCATAGGGAAGATCCCACCCGCCGTGGTCATGTGGAAATCATTCAGGCCAGGCTGACGGAGCTGATACGCGTGAGCTGGACGGGGGTTACGGATCTGAGCCTCTCGGTGTCTGCGGTTCCCGCCTGGGCTGCGATTGGTCAGGAGTTGGAGAAAACTGGAATTGCGCCACCTGAAGAATGGAGAAAGGGGAATCAGGAAGGAGGATTTTGTCAAAGGCTCCCAGAAGATGACAGCCTCGCCATGGCCTGGAGGGTGGGGGATGGCGATCACTTATACTTAGCCACCGCACTCGGACCGGATTCTGCGGCGAAGTCATTGGCAGAGGGCGGGTCATGGCCACTTGAAGAAGAAAAGTCCAAAGCGTGGTGGAACCAGTATTGGTCGGATGTGCCAAGGGTCCGGCTGCCGGATAAAGCCCTCCAGGAATTATATGATTATGGGATTTACCGGCAGGCGGGTCTGACGCCGCCGGAGGGGGTTGCCGCCACCTTGCAGGGACCATGGATGGAAGACACCCGCATCCCTCCATGGAGCAATGATTATCATTTTAACATCAATGTCCAAATGATCTACGGGGCCTGCTTGCCGTCCAATCGCCCAAATCATCTGAATCCCTTGTGGGATTTGATCAGGATCTGGTTGCCCCAATTAAAAATGGCTGGTGAAGCATTTTTTGAAGCACCCGGGGCCTGCATGTTGCCTCACGCGGTGGATGATCGGTGTCAGGTTTCAGATCTTTTCTGGGCGGGGACGATTGATCACGGGTGTCTGGCATGGACCTCTCTGATGGCCTGGCAGCATTATCGGTTCACGCTCGACGAATCCATTCTGAGGGACATTGCCTGGCCGCTGTTGCTGGGTTCCTTTGTGGGCTACCGGGCCATGTTGGAATGGCACGAAGTGCCCGGGAAACCGGGGTATTGGTCACTCCCGGTTAGCGTCAGCCCGGAGTTCGGAGGAAGTGATCTGCACGCATGTCAGGGCCGGGATGCCAGCTTCCAACTCGCGGCCCTGCATCGGGTTTTGGAAATTTTGCCACAAGCAGCGAAGCTCATGGGGAAACCCCTTGATGCCGCTTGGCAGGAAATCAAGGATCATTTGCCGTATTACACCATGGTCGCGCTGCCAGATCGGGAATGGGAGACGGGGCGCACCGGAATTGGTCTCTGGGAAGAGCAAGCTCTGACATGCAGTCATCGGCATCATTCGCATTTGGCCGGCATTTATCCTTTTGAGACGCTGAATCTGGAAATGCAAGAGCACAGGGATGTCCTGCTTAGCAGCCTTCGTTATTGGATAGAAACCGGACCCGGACGCTGGAGCGGTTGGTCGCTGCCGTGGGCCTCCATGATTTGCTCGCGAGTGGGGCTAACCGAGATGGCGGCATGGTGGTTGAAGGTGTATGAAGGCATTTACACCAACGTGGGGCGTGGCCCGCTTCATGATGCCAATATTGGCGGGTTCTCCCTCCTCGATTCAGGAATCACCCACAGCGCAAAATTTGTCCATCCTCCCGATTACGCCAAATACGAGGTGATTCAACTTGATGGGGCTTTGGGGTCTGTGAGTGCGATCCTGGATCTGCTCGTGCACACCTCGGCGGGAGTGCTCCGGATTCTTACCCGCCTACCGAAAGGCTGGGAGAGCGCCGGATGCGAAGGGATTCTCGCGGAGGGGGCCTTCCTTGTGGATGCGTCATGGGAGCAGGGGCAGTTGGCGAATATTCAGGTTCGCAGCGTGAAAGTTGGCCGGCTGAGACTCCGACACGGCTGGTGCGGGTGCAAATGCGGGCCGACGGAGGTCATGGGGGAAATCTTTGAGGCCGATTGTTCAGCCGGGGAAACTCTGGAACTGCTCCCTCTGGCCGGGGTCGCCCGGACCTGATTGAAAAGCCGGCAGCCCTTCAAAACCTGAGGCCATGAAATTCGCTCACTCCAACTGTTCCTGCGCAACCCAGTCGATGGCAAAGCGGATCATTTCCCCTGCGTCGCGGAACCCGAGCTTTTCTTTGATGTGGGCGCGGTGGGTTTCGATGGTTTTGACACTGAGATTCAGCTTGGCCGCAATTTCCTTTGTGCTCAGTCCATTGCCAAGAAAGGTAAGAACCTCGAGCTCGCGATCCGAAAGCCGGTCCACCGGAGAGCCGGTGTTGCCATCGGTGGTTTGGATGGCCTGAAAAATCAGGCGCTCGCTGAGACGGGGACTGACATAGATTTCGCCTCTCAGGGCCTTGCGCAGGGCATCAAGCACATGGGTCAGAGCCTCGGCTTTCATCACATACCCGAGGGCTCCGGCTTTGAGGGCCCGCAGGGCATAGAGGGATTCGTCATGCATGGAAAGCATGAGGAGGGGAAGCTTGGGATATTCGGCCTTCATCAGCTTGACCAACTCGATGCCATTGGTGCCTGGGAGGGAGATATCGAGAAGCGCAATGTCCGGCTCGAGTTTTCGCATGGCGTCAAGGGCCGAGGGGGAGGAGGAGGCTTCTCCACACACCACCAGGTCCGGCTCCGCGTTAATGAGGGCTGAGATGCCATGACGAAAAACGGGATGATCATCGACGATCAACACACGGCTTTTCACCGGGGAGGCAGTTGTTTCCGTTTTGGGGATGCTCATGAAGGAAAGAGACAAACGGCTTGGGTGCCTTTTTTGGGGTCGAATCTCAAGACCAGCGTGCCGTTCATCGCTTGGGCACGATATTGAATGGTTTTGGCAGCGAAGCCAGCGGGATCTGCGGTCAGTTCGCCCTCGGTTTTCCCGTCATCGGAAATTTGCAGACAAATCGAGGAGCCGGAGTGCGTGAGGGCAATTTCGATGGATTCCGCACCCGTCTGCTGCATGGCGACCGTGACGACATCCTGGGCAATGCGATAGGCGTTCAGGGCGTCGCTGGTGTTCCTGACAAGAACATGCCGCTCGCAGCGGAACGTGCATGGGGTGGAGTGAGCCACCCGGTTGGCCAATTCCTGGAGAGATGACATCAATCCTGAAGCATCAAGTTCGACGGGATGCAGGCCGCGCGAGATGTCCCGCACCTGCGAAACGCCGTCATTGACGAGGCGGGCCAGGTCGTGCAAGCGCGGGGCGTGTTCGGATTGATCGCGATCCAAGGCTCCGGCGAGGGCTTTTGCGGCAAACGCCGCTCCCAGCAAATGCTGGCATAAATGGTCATGCAATTCCTGGCCGATGCGGCGTTGCTCACGTTCAGAGGCCTCAAGGAGAGCCTTCTCGAGGAATTTTTTCTCGGTGATATCCTGGATCAAGAAGAGATGCCCTCCTTTCCGGGACGTGGTGGCGGGCAGGGTTGTGCTATCAATTTTTACCCGCACGGTTTGTCCGTTTTTATTCGGCAACGAGACCTCGGGACGCGAGGCTCCCGGAGCCACATCGAAGGTGGCACCATCCTTGAAGGAACGCACCTCAGGCATCACCTTGGAGAGAGGTTGCTGGAGCACCTCCTCCGCTTTCCAGCCCAGAAGCGCTTCCGCGCCGCGGTTCCATTGTTGGATATGACCCAGGTGGTCTGACACGATACAGGCCAAAGAGGAATTCATGAGAAGGGACATCAAAGCTCCATCGAAACCGGCGGCATCCTCCAGATGTTCACATTCCAAATTTTCCCGGGAAGTTGAAATCATGGTCGTCTTCAGAATCGTCTGACAGCCTGATCGTGCGTGTCTCTTTTTGGCAAGGACTCAAGCTTGTTGAAATTGGGAGGCAGCCTCCTGAATGAGCACATCCAATTCATCCGGCAGAAAGGGTTTGATCAAGTGATGCCGGTAACCTGCCAGCCGGCTTTTTTCAATGTCGGATCGTGTGCTGTATCCACTCATCGCAATGCTGAAAGGGGTGGAAAGATTCATTTCCTTGACCCGGCGCAGGAGTTGCCAGCCGTCCCCGTCAGGCAACCCGATATCGCTGATCAGCAGGTCGGCGGGTTCTGCAGCCAGGGCCTGCAGGGCGGCATCCATGCTTTTTGCGCTGCGGACCTCGTGCCCGCACTCTGCAAGATAATCCGCAAGGTAGGTCAGCGTGTCGTCGTGGTTCTCAACCAAAAAGATTTTCAGCGTGCGAGAAGACATAAGTGATGGAATTTATCCATCACAGGACGTAGCAAGTTCCACAGTAAATGTCGCGCCCATATTGCGGCCATCGCTCCGGGCCTTCAGCAGCCCGCCATGGGCGTCAATAGTTGCTTTGGAAATGGCCAGACCGAGGCCAAGGCCGCCAAACTCATTGATGTGACGTTTATCGCCCTGCTCGAAGGGATTGAAAATCACAGGAAGGACCTCAGGCGGAATCCCAAGGCCGGAATCGGTGATTTCCACACGGATGTGCGGCCCATGGTTGGAGGATCGAATATGTATTGAACCACTTTCCGGAGTGAATTTCACGGCGTTTTTGATGATATTCCAAAACGCCTGCTGAAGTCTGGCCTGGTCACCCATAACGCTGGAGTTTGCGGCTGATAATTCGAGGTCGAGTTCCAGCTTTTTGGCCAGCACATCCGCCTCACAAACCTCCAAAGCCTGTCTCACAGCCACATGAAGGTCAATCCGCTCGAGATTGAGCTCCATCGTGTTCCGAGTGATTCGTGTCAGATCAAGAAGGTCCTCAATCAAGCGGGCTTCAAGCTTGATGTTGCGCTCGATCATTTGCAGGGCTTTCTGCACGTGATCCGGCAGGTTTTTGTCCCTTTCCATGTGAGAAACCGCCATGAGCACCGGGGTTAGCGGTGTGCGCAGTTCATGGCTGAGGACAGCAAGGAATTTGTCCTTTGCACGATTGGCTGTCTCGGCTTCCTCCCGGGTCAGTTCGGCTGCTGCCAAGGCGGCACGCAATTCTTCCTGCTGACTTCGAAGGCGTTCCTCAAAACGTTTTCTCTCGGTTGTCTCGCGAACCATGCCAATGATGCGCACTGGCCGCCCGGTTTGTTCATCGTAGAAGGCCCGCCCATGGGAAGCAACCCAGCGAATAACACCATCATCGCCGATGGTGCGAAATTCGACTTCGTAATCAATCCGCCCGGCCAGGGCGCGCTCCATGGCCTGAGTCACGAAGGCACGGTCCGCGGGATGAATGTGCTCCATGAGTTCCAGGTGGGTTCCCTCATTGATGTCAGGATCAATTCCGAACATGCGGTTATGTTCAGGAGACCACGTCATCCGGCTCTCAATATCCCAGTCCCAAAAGCCCAACCCTGCGGCTTGAAGGGCAAGCCGTGAGCGGCTCTCGATCTCGCGCAACTCGAACTGGGCCTTTTTGAGATCGTCCACATCCACATTGGATCCGATCCACATGTCGGTGGTGCCATCAGGCCGCTTTAAAGGCTGTGCACGGCTGAGATGCCAACGATACTCACCATCGCCCCGGCGGAAGCGGTGCTCAAATTCGAACCCTGTGCCGTTTTCTATGGCGCGGGTCCAGCGGGTCGCCTTTTCCTCGACGTCATCGGGGTGCACGAATTCCCGCCAGCCAATGCGCATCACCTGCTGGACGTCCAGGCCGGTGTAGTCGGCCCATTTTTGATTCATATAAGAAATCTCTCCCGCCGCGTCCGCAGTAAAAATTTTTTCGGGCAGGCTTTCCGCCAGAAACTGAAACCGGGCTGCACTTTCGGCCAGCAAGGATTCGGCCTGCTTCCGTTCGGTGACATCCATGGCCACACCGCGCATAAACAGGGGGTGTCCCCGGCCATCCTCGCTGAAGCCACTGCCAATGGAGGAAATCCAGCGGGTTGTGCCGTTTGGCCAGATGACTCGAAACTCGACATTATAGGACGCGCGTCCGGCGAGGGCATCGCTCACGGCGGTGTCCACAAACCCACGATCATCGGGATGAACGGCATCCAGAAAAAGCTCGTAGGTCATACGGGTTTCCGGAGTGTAACCGAACATTTCCTTGCACCGATCCGACCATGTCAATTCGCTGGTGGTTAAATTCCAATCCCATGTTCCAAGATCGGCACCCGTGAGAACCAGACGCAGGCGCTGTTCGTTCTCCCGGAGCGCGTTTTCGTCTTGATGCCTTTCGATGGCAATACTGGCCAGGTTGCATGCGGTCTCACTGAAGGAGGTGAAATCCATTTTGGAGGCCCGGGTGGAGTAAAGGGCCAGAGCGCCAAGAGCCTCCCCGTCAGAGCCGGTGATCACGGTGGAGCAACAGGAAAAAAATCCGTTTTCCAGTGCCAATGCCTGCCAGGGGGTGCCGGACCAGCGTGGATCGGTCGCAATCCTGCTGGCAACAACAGCTGACTTCAGATTGATCGCCGCCGCACAGGGGCTGTGTTCTGCATGATCCAGAGACTGTCCGACAAAAGCCTGACGGAACGTTTCGGGAAGGTTGGGACCGACACTGGTGATAATAATCTTTTCGCGCGGGGCCACCACACAGATTCTGCACACGCACCCATGCGCTTCGCTTTCAATGTGAAGAGCCAGCTTTTCCAAAGTGTTCTCAAGTGCGGCACCGCGGGCAATTCCCTCAAGCACCGCCGCCTGCCAGGGCAGATGGTCGCCAAAAGAAAATGTGTGGCTGGAAGGCATGAGTTCCCGTTGTCCTGTCAGACAAACAAAAACTTAAGTCGCCGACCCAACCGCTTCGAGGTATTTCTCGATCTTTTCGATGAGATCGCCCCCGCTCATCGAATCGTGGATAAAATCGTCAGCTCCGGCCTCAATGGCAGCACTCATCACCTCGCTGTCTTCCTCCTCAAGGACCAACAAAATCAGGGTGCCTTCGACCGGATGCCGCGTCCGGATATCGAACACATCTTTGACTGTATCCACCAGAATGAGAAGGGACATGGGAAATTCCTGCAGCTTGTTTTTATCGGAGATGATGAGAAGGCTGGAATATCTCTCACGAAGGATACGCTCGGTTTTTTCGAGAAGATTTTGATTGGACAGGAAGAGCGCAATGCGCGGAATGTAATTCTCTGCTGTGATCATGAGGATTTTGGTTGGGTTGAAATACGTATCGCTTGTCGCATCCAAAGTGAGTGCATCGCAAATCACAGAGACCTTCCGCTCAGCAACCGCGGGTCAGCGTGTCAGGTCAAATGGTTTCTCCTGACGGACAGGAGTCACAAGGCCCACCGCAGTGCGGTATAAAAAAATCTAAAAGGTGTCCTTTTGCGAGGCACCGCCTTTGGAACCTTGGGCGAGAATGGAAACCAATTTTAAAGCACCAAAAATCAGGACCGCCGGCTTGAGAAGCGCAAGAGATACCCGCAGCAAGACCGCAATGATCTGACCAACAGGAAGCACCTTGAGCAAAAAGCCAAAGGCTGCTGCAGACAATAGACCAGCGAGGGGGGGGAAGCCTCGTGCTTCCTTGACAAGCCCGGACGCCATGCGCCGGGCTGACCGGCTCTCAGCTTCGGAATTCTCTTTCTGCGGTTGATTGGTTGGATCCGTCATGGCTACCACAATTTTAACTTTTTGCCCGCACCCTGAAATTGATCCACAAGAGAGGAAGATGTCGAACGGGATTGTTTTTTTAAATCCTTCAAGCGATGGGAAAACTGGGAAACAATATCATCCACAAGTTCCTTCGCGATTTTACCGGTTTCTTTGCGTTTTGGTTCCCGGTTCCCGCAAAGCGCCCCGATAAGAATTCCGACCACCAGAGCTCCAGCGGCCAAAGCCAAGGGATTTTCTCTGGCGTAGGTTTGCCCCGCCTTGAGTGCGGTTTGGGCTTTGTCCTGGGCTGTGGTCGCCAGGGTTTTAAGGCGGTCGGCGGGAATATCGGTGGTTTCGTCAGGGTTCATTGATGAAGTATCGTGTGCACAGGAAAAGGCGGCTGTATGAATGATAAAAATAAAATCAAGCAACCCTCAAAGACGTCTTGAATCCTGCCCCGTTCCAGGACGGTGCGCATCTTTGCCTTCCCGGTCGCAGGCCGGAGACAACTGATGCACATCAGTTGATCCATGACAGCTCCTGCTTATTCCATCATCCGTCCGAAGTGATGCGTCTGGTTCAGCTCCTTGATGATACTGCTGGATGGAAAACTGATTCCTCCGGATAGCATCTGACGCAACATGTTTTCAAGCCGGCGGCGGTTGGTTTTTCTCCGGTCAGGATATTTCAAAGAATTCGGTTTTTTTGACTTCTTCATGATTAAGGAAAACCCCAGAGAATCAGGTTTTTTGTCATGGTATCAATAGGGCCTTAACCTGAGGACTCCTGCGGGATTATCCCGCAGGAGTGCAGGGTGACAGGAATCAGTTTCCAAACTGCTCAATTTCCTGGCGCACTTCCTCCTTGGTTTTGCCAAGGCGGGTTTGCATGCGTCCAAGAAGTTCCTCCTCTTTGCCTTCAACAAACGTCAAATCATCATCGGTCAATTGACCGTATTTTTGTTTCAGTTTGCCTTTGATCACGTTCCAGTTTCCTTTGAGTTCGAGTTTGTTCATATGTTTTATGGGTTGGTTCAAAAACTGATCGTTTGAGAGCATCCGCCCGGATGTGTCTGGATTCCCGTGGGTGGCAAATCCCGGATTCATGCGACCATGGCACACGCTGCGTGCGATGATTGTTCGATATGATCACCCCCTTGTCCTCCGGCGAAGATCCCCAAAACCCAATAGCCCGCCGGGCTCTGGTGGTAGATGATCATGAAGACTCCGCGAGAGCTTTGGAGATGATGCTGCAAGCTCTTGGATTTGAAACGGAGGTGGCTGGAGACGGGATCGATGCTTTACGTCGGGCGGCCGTTTTCAAGCCGGATCTGCTCTTGCTGGATATCAGCATGCCAAAGCTGGATGGTTACGACACGTGTGGTGTGATCCGTGCCCAGCCATGGGCTCAGGATGTTCGGTTGGTGGCTGTCACGGGTCTCGATCCTGACGGCTTGAGGGAACGGTCGGAGAAGGCAGGTTTTAATGCCTGGCTCCTCAAGCCGGTGGATTTTGACAACCTGCGCCTGGTGACGGAGCCGAGTCCCTTTTCGGTTCGCGGAAAACTCTAACATTTTCCGCAGGAGCAGTGGGACTTCGTTATGTCAGCGAAGCCGTTTTCGATTGGCAATGCCGAGGCTGCCTCAGGGAATGGCCTGATGAACGCCTCAGTTTGTCTCCGTGCTTTGACAGAGTTTTCCCTGATCGTCGGATCAGCTGGCAGTCACCCTGTTGTTCCTGTGCGATTCCCACTTGTTATCCACAAAGACCTATGAAAAACCCCTACAAAAAAATCAATCGCCACAAACTATCCCTCGGTGACCTGGTGGCCACAGTCTCATCATGTGCCGTCAGCGAGCGGGAAACAATGGCAACCCTGATCGATCTGATCAGCAGCGGCCGTGTCAAAATTAAAGATCAGGGTCATTTCAAAAGAGTTCGTTTCTCAACCTGATACCCAACCACCGGAGGTGCGCACAGCTGATGATTGAGACCGGACGGACCGCGCTTTGTGAAGTTTAACAAAAGTAAACGCGATTCAAGGGCGTTAACCGATTCCCCAATGGACCAAATGAACCTATGAAATCACTCGCACCGTCTATCCTCTTGGCTTTGGTGGCGGCAACCGTTTCCGGCTGCATCCATTATGAAAGCCGTCGCCCATCGCGAACGGTCGTTGTCACGGACTCCACTCCGGTTGTGCGCGAAACAGTTGTCACCACTTTGCCTCGTGGCTATCGCACGCGGGTTTATCGTGGATCCTCATATTACTATTCCGGAGACGTGGTGTATCGTTCCCACCCCCGTGGGGGATTTGTGGCAGTTCCGCGCCCCTGGTGACCCCATGCCGCCCCGGCATTCACAAAATCTCACAACTGCGGGTATGAGTGAGGTATAAACACAGACCAGCCCATGCGACGCCAAAGGCTTTATCCCTATGCGGTCGCAACCGCTGCGGTTTTTCTGGCCGTGGCGTCCCGGGCTTTGTTGCCTGGTTCATGGTGGACCGGCGACCGGCCGCCCTGGGAGTTGTTCACCCTGTCGGTCATTCTGGCCGCCTGGACGGGGGGGACGCGGCCCGGCCTGTTCGCAATGGCGCTTTCTGTTGCTGTGGGATGGTGGCTCTTTATGGTGCCACACCCTTCTCACCAAATTGCCACACTCGCGATCTTCGTTCTCAATGGCTGTCTCATCAGTCTGGTTTGCGGCTCTCTGCGCCGGAACGGGAAGAACGCTGAGGCGGCTCGGGAGCAATCCGGTGACCTGAACCTTCGTGAAAGCGAAGAACGCTTCCGGCACGCGGCTAATTCCTCACCTGTCTTGATCCGGATGTCGGATGCAAGCGGCGGAAGCACATGGTTCAATCAGTCATGGCTGGAGTTTACCGGGCGCCCGATGGAGCAGGAAACCGGCCATCGCTGGCTGGAAGGCGTGCATCCAGAAGACCGCCAACAATACACAACAAGCCACAAGCAGCATTGGGATAACCACGAGCCCTTTGAAATGGATTACCGGCTGAAACGACACGATGGCGTGTACCGATGGATCATGGATCGCGGCATTCCATTACCCGGCGAAGAAGGTCCTTTTCCCGGTTTTATCAGCAGTTGTGTGGATATCAACGAACGCAAAGAAGCTGAGGACAGCCGCGAGGGGTTGCTCAAAATTGAACAGACCGCGCGGCTGGAGGCCGAACGAACCGTGGCTCTCAAGGATGAATTCCTGGCCACTGTCAGTCACGAAATGCGGACGCCGCTAACTGCCATGCTGGGTTGGGTGCAATTGCTGCGCAATGGAAGCCTCCCGGCTGACACGGTGCCGCAAGCGCTTGAAACCATTGAGCGAAACGCCCGTGTTCAGGCCAAACTCATCGAAGACCTTCTTGATGTGAGTCGCATTCTTTCCGGGCGTCTCCGGCTTGATCTCCAGCACCTGAACCCGATTGATATGGTGATGGCAGCCATCACTGCCGCAGAGCCTGCGGCCGCCGCCAAACACATTCGCTTAACCCGCTCCTTTGATTCCAAGGTGGGATTGGTTTCCGGAGACACCGACCGCCTGCAGCAGATCGTCTGGAATCTCCTGAGCAATGCGATCAAGTTTTCCCCCTCAGGCGGTGAGGTCACAATTTCCGTCTGGCCCATCAATAACCGCGTTGAAATTTCGGTGTCTGACACCGGAGAAGGAATCGATCCGGATTTTCTTCCATACGTTTTTGACCGGTTCCGGCAAAAAGATGCTTCCACCAGGCGGAAATACCATGGACTGGGGCTGGGGTTGTCCATCGTGAAGCAACTGGTGGAGCTGCACGGGGGCTCGGTGCGGGCCGAAAGCCAGGGCCCTGGTCAGGGAGCAACCTTTGTGGTGGCTTTGCCGCGGGTGGCTGAGGCACCAAACCAACCGGCTGAAAAACCGGCTGCCTTCCCCGGGACCGCATCAACAGACGAATCGCTTCCCTCGCTTTTGGGCACAAAAATTTTGGTGGTTGATGACGATTCGGATGCCCGGGAAATTCTCCGTTCGATTCTCGCCCACAATGGCGCAAGCGTTCGAACAGCCTCGACCGCTCAGGAAGCCCTCACACAGTTGGAGACACGGCGCCCGGACATCCTTGTCAGCGACATCGGCATGCCCGGCCAGGACGGCTATGAATTAATTCGCAGCATTCGGGCCCTTGACCCAAAGGACGGGGGGAGGACGCCTGCTGTGGCGCTGACGGCTTTTACGAGTTCGGAGGACCGCCGCCGGGCGATCGGGGCGGGATTCCAGATTCACTTGAGCAAACCCATTGAGGCCGCTGAATTGGTGACTGTCGTCGCCAGCCTGGTGACACGTTGAGGTGATTCAGGAGGCAGAGCTTCTGCGGGTGGTGCGCTGCAGGGTTTGCTCCAGTTTCTCGAAATCCACGGGCTTGGTGAGGTGTTCGTCAAATCCCGCTTGCAGACAGTTTTTGATGTCATCTGCCATCCCGTAACCCGTGAGAACCACCGCCGGCGTCTGGCACGTTTCACGGGCAGAGCGGATAAAATCAATGCCCGTGCCATCCGGCAGACCAAGGTCACTGAGGATGATGTCAAATTCATGGCGGATGATCATCTCACGCCCCTCAGCAACGCTTCCGCAGATTTCCACAGTGTGACCCATGCCCCGCATCACCTGTGCCAGGACATCTGCCGTGTCCTCATGGTCTTCCACAAGGAGGATACGGAGATTTTTAGCGGGTGGTGTGGGGGGCATTGATGACGGGATTTGTTGAGGGCGCGATGGTATGGTCGGAAGAATGATGGTGAAGCAAGATCCGCGCCCGGGTCCCTTGCTTGAGGCCTGGAGGGTGCCACCATGGGCCTGCACCAAGGCCCTCGCAATCGACAAACCCAGTCCGAGGCCGCGCGTTCGCATGTTTCGCGCCGGGTCGCCCTGGTGGAAGGTCTCAAAAATCCTTTCCAGGGTTTCCCGGGACATTCCCGCTCCATCGTCAGTGATGGTGATCTCGAGTTGGCCTCCTGGAGCATCGGAGGTCACAATCCCGATGTGATTACCGGCTGAGGTGAATTTCACCGCGTTGCCAATGATATTCCAGAGAACCTGCTGAATCCGTGCGGAGTCCGCCTCAAGGAATGGCTGTCGCGCATGAGGGGAAAAGGTCAGCCGCACGCCATGGGCGGCGCATTCGGACTGAAAGATGGCGGAAACGTTCTCAATCAAGGCATGAGCATCCACGGCTTCTTTTTCCAGGAAAAGCTTGTCGAGCTCGATGTTGCGGCGGATGCGCTTGAGATCAGGTTGCAAGGCTGCGGGAAGTTCCCGGTTAGCTTCCCATGCGGAGAGCGTGGCCAACACGGGAGTCAGGGGCGTGCGCAGTTCATGGGACAGCGTGGCAAGGAATGTGTCTTTCGCCTTGCTCGCCTCTTCCACTTTCTGTTTGGACAGAATGAGATTTTGCTCGGCCTCCTTGTGAACACTAAAATCCCTGAAAACCAGCACAACCCCGCGAATGGTCCCGTCCGCTTCCCGGATGGGGGCACCGCTATCATCAATAGAAACCTCCGAGCCATCCTTGCGGATAAGCATCGTGTGGTTGGCCAGGCCAACGATGACACCCGTGGCCAGCACTTTGTCCACCGGGCTTTCCACCGGTTCGCGGGAGGTCTCGTTGATAATGTGGAAGACCGCGGAGCATGGCTGATCCCGGGCTTCCCGTGCGGTCCAACCGGTGAGGTCCTCTGCCACCTTGTTCATGAAGGTGATCAGGCCGGATGTGTCAGTAATGATCACTCCATCCCCGATGCTGGAAAGCGTCACAGCGAGGATATCCTTTTGGCGCCTGGCTTCCAGCTTGGCCACATATTGGAGGGAAACCTCCCGCCGGATGCGGCGGTAGGCCCAGGCCAGGAAAGCAAGATTGATCAGCGCGGTGAGAAAAAATGTGACCGTTCGGTAGAGGGTGGCTCTCGACTCCGTGGCATGCGCCTCCTCCTGGGCGTTGTAAAGATAAGCTTCCAACTCGGAAAACCTGGACCTTAGCTCATCCATCAATTCCTTCCCGGAGTTGCCCCTCACGGCGTCTATCGCCTTTTCCCTCTGACCGCTCCGCGCCAGTTCGATCGTGCGCTTCAATTCCTCCAGCATCACACGGACGATGTCCTTGATGGCTGTCACCGCTTGCACAGGCATGAGTTCTTCGGCTGCGTGAGCCTGCGATCCATCCAGCCATTTTTCAATTGATGTGACCGCCTCTTCGTAGGGTGCCAAATAGGCCTCCTTGCCCGTCAACAAATATCCGCGCTGCCCCGTCTCGGCATCCTGCAATGTGGAAAATGTGGCATGAAGTTGTGCGAGATTATTTTCGTACAGCTGAACTTTATCGCGGGCGACCAACACCTCGCGACCGACCAGAAACGTGATCAGCATGCTCACAACAAGCACCGCAGCCATCACCAGGAAAAGTGCGCGCAATTTGTAGATGGTTTTTTTCAAAGGGTGTGGCCCGCGTGTTGAGGCAATCCTTTGCTATCGATTGCTATCGGTCGCCGTCAATAGGGGAGTTCCCCTATAAAATCTCAGGGGTTCCCACACGCACCAAGCAGGGCAAATGCGAAAGAGGGGGGTAAAACGCAAACCATGACAACCCACTCATCCCATCATGACATTTCAGCCCGGTAGCGCCGCTTGGCCCGGCAGGCCTTATCCTCTGGGAGCCACCCTCACGCCTGAGGGTGTGAACTTCGCTCTGTTTTCCGAGAATGCCACCGGAGTGGAATTGTGTCTTTTTGACGGACCGGAGGATGCCGAGCCTTCGGCCCGTGTCACCCTGCACGAACGCACCGATGGTGTCTGGCATACCTTCCTGCCGGGGGTCACACACGGTCAATTTTATGGATACCGTGTCTCCGGTCCGTATGATCCGGGAGCCGGACATCGTTTTAACGATGCCAAGCTGCTCATGGACCCCTATGCACGGGCCATCGCCGGGCATATCAAGTGGAGTGAGGCAATGTTTGGTTATCAGTTCGGGGGTGAGGATCCCGATCTCACCAGGGATGAGGGTGACAACGCGGCCGGACTGCCGAAATCGGTGGTGGTTGACAATGGCTTTGACTGGAATGGGGACACTCATCCTGACACGCCGCTGGCAGAGTCTGTGATCTACGAGGTTCATGTGAAGGGCTTCTCCAAACGATGCCCTCATATCCCTGAGGAAATCCGCGGCAGCTATGCGGCCATTGGCAGTGACTTTGCCATCGACTATTTCCGCAACCTCGGCGTCACAGCGGTCGAGTTGCTTCCCGTGCATCACTTCGTGAATGATGAATATCTGGAGAAAAAGGGGCTTGCCAACTATTGGGGCTATAACTCCATCGGATATTTCGCGCCCTACTCCCCGTACTCCAGCAGTGGCAGTGCCGGTCAGCAGGTGAATGAATTCAAAGAGATGGTCAAGCGCCTGCATGGTGCCGGCATTGAGGTCATTCTCGACGTGGTTTACAATCACACGGGCGAAGGCAATCACATGGGACCCACCCTGAGTTTCCGGGGGGTTGATAATGCCTCCTATTACCGCACGGTGGCCGACGACAGGCGCTTCTACATGGACTACACGGGTTGTGGAAATTCTCTCAACATGATGCACCCGCATGTGCTCCAGTTGATCATGGACAGCCTGCGATATTGGGTATTGGAGATGCATGTGGACGGCTTCCGATTTGATCTGGCTTCCACGCTTGCCCGGGAATTGCATGAGGTCAGCAAGCTTTCCGGATTCTTCGATATCATTCACCAGGACCCTGTTCTCTCGCAGGTCAAACTGATCGCTGAGCCATGGGATGTGGGGGAAGGAGGTTATCAGGTTGGAAATTTTCCTGTCCTCTGGACCGAATGGAATGGGAAATACCGGGACTGCATTCGCAAATATTGGAAGGGCGATGAAGGCGCCATCGGAGAATTCGCAGCCCGCATCACGGGGAGTTCGGATCTTTACCAGCATGACGGCAAACGCCCGTACGCCAGCATTAATTTTATCACGGCACACGATGGCTTCACCTTGAACGACCTGGTCAGTTACAACGAGAAGCACAACGATGCCAATGGCGAAGGCAACAATGACGGGGAAACCAATAACAATTCATGGAACTGCGGGGCCGAGGGATCGACCGATGATGAAGGCATCAAGGCCCTGCGTCGCCGTCAGATCAGGAACTTCCTTGCCACGATGCTCCTCTCCCAGGGCGTTCCCATGCTTTCCGGAGGTGATGAATTCGCGCGCTCGCAGAATGGCAATAACAATGTCTACTGCCAGGACAATGAGCTGGCCTGGTTTTCCTGGGAGCGCAGTCCGGAGCAAGAGGCGCTCAGTGACTTCACAGCAAATCTGATCAGGTTCCGCCACGAGCACCCGATCTTCCGGCGACCCAAGTTTTTCCAGGGTCGGTCGATCCGCGGCACGGAAACCAAAGACATCATGTGGCTTAATACCACGGGACAAGAAATGTCGGATGATGAGTGGACCAACGGATTCTCCAGATCGGTGGGCGTGTTGCTCTACGGGCAGACCATGGATGTGCGTGATTCCCGTGGCAATCCCGTCACAGATGACACATTTGTCATTTTCTTCAATGCGCACCACGAAGCCGTTCCCTTCAAACTCCCGCGCATCAAATCGAGTCGCGCGGGATGGGAAAAGGTCCTCGATACCAATGAAGAGGCCGGTTTTCTCGATCCCAGGACGCATCACCAAGCCGCCGACGAAATTTCTATCCCGGGACGTTCGTTGGTTGTTTTGCGTCATGGTCTGGGTCGACAACGCAAATCGCCATGACCCTAAAGCCCCTAAGGCGGGCGCACATTCCATCTTCCACCTACCGCCTGCAATTCCACGCCGGTTTCACCTTTCGCGATGCTCTGGCCATTTTGGATGATCTTGCGGATCTCGGCGTGAGCGATATCTATGCGTCTCCCTATTTTCAATCGGCGCCGGGGAGTACGCATGGATATGATGTGTCCAATCATAACCGCCTGAACCCCGCTATTGGAGATGATTCGGATTTTCGCTCCTTTGTGTCAGGGCTGAAGCAGCGGGGTATGGGGCACATCCTCGATTTTGTTCCCAATCATATGGGCATTGGCCAATCGCTGAATGCGTGGTGGATGTCCGTGTTGGAGGAGGGAACATCGTCGCCTTACGCACATCACTTTGATATCGACTGGCATCCCGGCAAGGAGGAGCTGGCCAACCGGGTGATGCTTCCGATCCTGGGGGATCGTTATGGCATCGTGTTGGAGAATTCTGAATTCAAACTCGATTGTGAGGACGGGCGCTTTTTTCTTTGTTATTTTGAAACCCGTCTTCCCCTCAATCCCCGCAGTTATCCCCTCATTTTGCAGCACACTCTTGGAGCCTTGGAGGAACCACTCAGGGAGAAAGTGGGTGCCATCATCGATTCCTTTGCCCGTGGAGACGGCGGGGTTGCCAAAAACAATCTTCGAGAAGTCTTGGCGTCGCACCCCGGCTTGCGGGAAAACATGGAAAGGATCTTTCGCACTTTTGAAGGTGAAAAGGGAAGGCCTGAAAGTTTTGATTCGCTTCACGAGCTATTGGAGGCCCAGGTTTACCGCCTCAGCTACTGGAGGGTGGCAGCGGAAGAAATCAACTATCGCCGGTTTTTCGATATCAACACTCTGGCCGCGATCCGTGTGGAAATTCCTGATGTCTTTGAGGCCGCCCACAAGCTGCTCTTTGACTTGTTGGCCAAGGGGGATGTGACCGGCCTGCGCATCGATCATATCGATGGGTTATGGGACCCGCTCACCTATTTGAAGCGGGTTCAGGACCGATATGCTGACCTTGCCGGCAAAGAACTTTATCTCGTGGTGGAAAAAATTCTCGATCCACTCGAGGAGCATCTTCCTTCCGATTGGCCGGTCCATGGCACAACCGGCTATGAATTTGCGAACCAGGTGGCTCTTTTGTTTGTGGATTCCTCCGCAGAGAAAAAAATGACCAAAACTTATGAGAAGTTTTCCGGCATGACCGGATCCTTTGACGACCTGGTTTATAATAAAAAGAATCTGACCATGCAGATCTCTCTGAGCAGCGAGATCAGCGCTCTGGGTCGTATGCTGGATGAGCTCTCCGAAATGCATCGCAGCTTCCGGGACTTGACCCTTCAGACCTTGACGGTTGCCGTTCGTGAGGTGATGGCCTGTTTTCCCGTTTATCGAACCTACACCGGCAGCGATGGGGTTGTTTCAGCCGGGGATGAAAAAACCGTGCTCCGCGCGATCGTCGCAGCCCGCCGCCGGAATCCCATCATCGAAAAATCGGTCTTTGATTTTTTGCGAGGCGTCCTCCTTCTGCGCTTGCCTGATCACCTCTCTCCCGAACAGCGGGAGGCCCATGTCCGGTTTGTGATGAAATTCCAGCAATGCAGCGGTCCGGTGACGGCCAAGGGTCTGGAGGACACCACTTTTTATATCCACAACCGTTTGATCGCACTCAATGAGGTGGGAGGTAATCCCCGCCTTTTTGGAATCGAGCCCGATGCGTTTCACCGTCTGAACTCTGAGCGCCTTGCACGGCATCCCCACTCTTTGCTTGCCACTTCGACCCATGACACCAAACGCAGTGAGGACGTGCGCACGCGCCTGGCCGTGCTTTCTGAAATTCCCCAGGAATGGCGCGAGGCCGCCAACGCATGGAGCAGGCTGAACAAAAAATTCCGCACAAGGGTCGATGAGGAATGGGCGCCCTCCCGCAATGAGGAATATCTGCTTTATCAAACTCTGGTTGGCTCGTGGCCGCACGGACCGGTGGATCTTCCATCGTATGTCGCTCGCATCCAGCAATACATGACCAAGGCCCTCAAGGAGGCCAAAATCAACAGCAGTTGGACCGGCCCAAACGAGGAGTGGGAAGAAGCGGTTTCGCTTTTTGTGGCACGTATTCTTGACGAAAAAACCTTCCCCGGCTTTCTCACGGAGCTCCAGCGTTTTGTGGACCGGATCGCACCGCCCGGCGCAAGCAATTCCCTGGCCCAAACCGTCCTCAAATGCACGGCCCCTGGCGTCCCGGATATCTATCAAGGCACAGAAATCTGGGACTTCAGTTTGGTGGATCCAGACAACCGCCGCCCCGTCGACTACGATGACCGCAGAAAACTTCGGGCCTCGCTGCCAAAAGAAGGTCCCGGTGAGCTCGTCGAGGATTGGAAAACCGGCCGCATCAAACTATTTATCACCCGCCACCTTCTTCGCATGCGAAGAGCGTTTCCCGGGTTTTTTATTAATGCCGACTACCAGCCCCTGCAGCTGCGGGGCACCTTTGCCCGTCACGCCATCGCCTTCACCCGCACTTGGAAAGGTCGGCGGCTTCTGGTCGTGGTTCCACGATTGACCGCATCGATGGGTGTTTTCCCGATGGGCGAGACGTGGGAAGATACCTCGTTGGCAGGAGTGGAAGACATCTATTCGTGGGATAACATTTTTACAAAAAAGCATCTGAATGCCACAGCCTCCTCATTCCTTGTTTCCAAGCTCCTCGCAGACTTTCCCGTCGGCGTGTTTTTCCAGAAATAGAAAAATGCGGACCGTTTTCCGTCTGAATTTTGTTTTCAACTGACAGCAAAGGAGTGGGCTTCTTCAAGGTCACAAATTGCGACCTTAAAGACCGAAACGCCTGACAAGGTGAACCGGTCACAATTTGTGACCGGTTCCCAAAAGCATCGCGATCCCCGGCTGCTCCCCTACGCCTTCACCGACCACGGGGTGCTGAGGGCGACAGCATCTCTGAAAAAATCAAACATTCAAAATTCCTCCACCCTTCCCCCTCTGACAAAAATCTGATACACAACCCTTCTGCATGAAACCTGCACGAGCCGACACCAATCGAAGTTTGAGGCATCGAGCAATCACCTGTCATTTTCCGACCCGCGAAAGGGTGCGCTTTTCCATTATGGGACCAACCAATTCGGCTGTTACAAAGCGGTGCATGCTTGAAGTGAATGCCGATACCCGCAGAGCCGACGAGCATGCCTGAGACCCCCGAACAGAGAGCCCGACTGCAGATTGACGCTCAACTGAGTGCCGCTGGCTGGGCTATTCAGGACATTGCCACTCTCAACCTCTCCGCATCACGTGGCGTCGCCGTACGCGAGATGCAATCTTTTGGTGGGCCTGCCGGCTACATTCTCTTCGTCGACGGCAAGGCCCTCGGCATCGTCGAGGCTAAGAAAGAAGGCACGACTTTGTCCGCTGTCGCCGAGCAATCCGCCCGCTACACCGACGCAAAAAAATGGATTCCCCAGCGATGGGCCGATCCCTTGCCCTTCACCTACGAGTCCACTGGCATCGAAACCAACTTCCGCGACCAGCGCGACCCCGACTCCCGCTCGCGCCCGGTCTTCGCTTTCCACACGCCCGAGCACCTGTTCGAACTCGTTCAGCAGCCTGATACGCTGCGGAAAAAGCTCCGCCATCTCGCTTTTGCCCATCCGCTAGTCGAAACCGGCCTTCGCGAATGCCAGATCGAGGCCATCACCGGTCTGGAACAATCCTTCGCCGCCAACCGACCACGCGCCCTCATCCAGATGGCCACCGGCTCCGGCAAGACCTTCACGGCCGTCAGCCAGGCCTACCGCCTCATCAAGCACGCCGGTGCCAAGCGCATCCTGTTCCTCGTCGACCGCGGCAACCTCGGCCGCCAGACCGTCAACGAATTCCAGCAATTCACCACCCCCGACGACGGCCGCAAGTTCACCGACCTCTACAACGTACAGATGCTCGGCGCCGGCGGCATCGATCCCGTCTGCAAGGTCACCGTCTCCACCATCCAGCGCCTCTACTCCCAGCTCTCCGGAAACGCCACCTTCGACGACGAGGCCGACGAGCACTCCGGTTACGAAGTCGCGGGAGCTACGGCGGGCAAGGAGCCGCTCCCCGTCACCTACAACCCGAAGATCCCCATCGAGTCCTTCGACTTTGTCATCGTCGATGAATGCCATCGCTCCATCTACAACCTGTGGAGGCAAGTCATCGAATACTTCGACGCTTTCCTCATCGGCCTCACCGCCACTCCCAGCAAGGCCACCCTCGGATTTTTCGACCGGAACCTCGTCACCGAATACCCCTACGTGCAGGCCGTCGCCGATGGCGTGAACGTCGGCTACGACATCTACCGGATCAAAACCGAAGTCTCCGAGAAAGGCGTCACCGTCAAGGCGGGCCACGACTATCAGAAACGCGACCGCCTCACCCGCGCCAAGCGCTGGGAAATCCAGGAAGCCGAGGAAACCTATCAGAAAACCCAGCTCGACCGCTCCGTCGTCGTCCCCGATCAGCTCCGCACCGTGATAAGAACCTTCCGGGAAAAACTCTTCACCGAGATCTTCACCGACCGGGCCGAGGCGGCCAGCCGGCTGGGACTGGACGCCCCGTGGGTGCCCAAGACTCTCATCTTCGCCAAGGACGACAGCCACGCTGAGGACATCGTCGACATCGTTCGCAAGGAGTTCGGCAAGGGCAA